>NZ_JBHWYR010000008.1:0-104001 GCF_042728695.1 Bacillus sp. NPDC060175 | reverse complement strand
TACAGAGAAGGAAGAAAAGCTGAGAACTTCCTAACGCAGAAAAATAACTTACCACCTTAGAGCTGCACTGGGGAAATGAAGTATCTAGTGCCGTGTATGCGACGTTATCGCAAAGGAAGCCATTGCATTTTGTGATGGGAATCTGGGTGGAACCACGGATATAAGCATATTCGTCCCTATTTACTAGGGATGAATATGCTTTTTTATATTTAATTTCATAATAAGCGAAGAAAAGGACACGAGTTATTTTAAACGGTTATACAGAGAAGGAAGAAAAGCTGAGAACTTCCTAACGCAGAAAAATAACTTACCACCTTAGAGCTGCACTGGGGAAATGAAGTATCTAGTGCCGTGTAAACGACGTTACCGTAAAAGAAGCCATTGCATTTTGTGATGGGAATCTGGGTGGAACCACGGGTATAAGCACACTCGTCCCTATTTTAGGGATGAGTGTGCTTTTTATTATGAAATGGAGAGATGAAAAATGAAAGAACAGATGATTGAAATTAAATTTCCAGATGGTAGCGTTAAAGAATTTGTGAAAGGTATTACTTTGGAAGAAATTGCTGGTTCGATTAGTAGTAGTTTAAAAAAGAAAGCAGTCGCAGGAAAAGTTAATGAGCAGTCTTTTGATTTACGACGAAACATTGAAGAAAGTGCGAAAGTAGAAATCATTACTATGGATTCAGATGAAGGGGTAAAAATTGCAAGACACTCTGCGGCACATATATTAGCGCAAGCTGTGAAAAGAATTTATGGTGATGTGAAGCTTGGAGTAGGGCCAGTTATTGAAAATGGATTTTATTATGATATGGATCTTGCAAGTAGTGTAAATGTTGAAGATTTACCGGAAATCGAAAAAGAAATGAAAAAGATTATAAATGAAAATGTAAAGATAGAACGAGTTGAAATCTCTCGAGAAGAAGCAAAAAAACTGTTTCAAGAAATGAATGATAGTTTGAAATTAGAGCTTTTAGAAGCAATTCCTAATGATGAGAGTGTAACACTTTATAAACAAGGTGAATTTGTAGATTTATGTAGAGGACCACATTTGCCATCTACTGGTTATTTGAAAACATTTCAATTAACTCATGTTTCTGGTGCATATTGGCGAGGTGATAGTAATAATCAAGTGCTTCAGCGTATATACGGTGTTGCATTTGCTTCACAAAAAGAATTAGAAAATTATTTGCATTTTGTTGAAGAGGCTGCGAAGAGAAATCATCGGAAATTAGGTAGTGAACTTGAATTGTTTATGTTTTCGGAAGAGGCTCCGGGAATGCCGTTTTACTTGCCGAAAGGACAGATTATTCGCAATGAATTAGAAGCATTTTTAAGAGAAATTCAAAATGAGTACAATTATCAAGAAGTGCGTACTCCATTTATGATGAATCAAGAATTATGGGAGAAGTCAGGACACTGGGGACATTATAAAGATAATATGTATTTCTCAGAAGTAGATCATAAAAGTTTTGCATTAAAACCGATGAACTGCCCAGGACATATGCTTATGTTTAAAAATAAATTGCATTCTTATCGCGAATTACCGATTCGCATGTGTGAGTTCGGTCAAGTGCATCGACATGAATTTAGTGGCGCTTTAAACGGATTATTAAGAGTTCGTACTTTCTGCCAAGATGATGCTCATTTATTTGTAACACCAGAACAAATTGAAGATGAAATTAAATCAGTGTTGGCGCAAATTGATTATGTGTATAAAACTTTTGGATTTGAGTATGAAGTAGAACTTTCTACTCGCCCAGAAGATTCAATGGGTGACGATAAATTATGGGAGCAAGCAGAATCGGCATTAGAAAATGTATTACAATCATTAAATTATAAATATAGATTAAATGAAGGTGACGGTGCATTTTACGGACCGAAAATTGATTTTCATATTAAAGATGCTTTAAATAGAAGTCATCAGTGCGGAACAGTCCAGCTCGATTTCCAAATGCCAGAGAAATTCGATTTAAATTATATAGATGAAAATAATGAAAAAAGAAGACCAGTTGTCATCCACCGAGCAGTTTTAGGATCTTTAGATCGTTTCTTAGCCATATTAATTGAGCACTTTGGCGGCGCATTCCCTACATGGGTGGCACCAGTTCAAGTGAAAGTACTCCCAGTTTCAAATGCAGTACATGTAGAATATGCAAATGAGGTTGCAGACAAACTAGCACAAGCTGGAATTCGTGTTGAACGAGATATACGAGATGAAAAATTAGGATATAAAATAAGGGAAGCACAAATGCAAAAAGTTCCTTATGTTCTTGTTATTGGGGATAAGGAAATGGAAAGCGAAGCTGTAAATATACGAAAATATGGTGAAGAGAAGTCAGAAGTTGTTGCGCTAGATGTATTTGTGGCAAGTATTGAAGAGGAAATAAAGGATAAAAAATAATAATTGATTAGAAAATACGCCATTATAATGAAGTGAACTCGAATAATGGCACATGAAAAAAACACCTCCTGAATTCGCATACTAAGTATGTCAATTCAACGGAGGTGTTTTTCATTTGAAGGGAAGAGTACATTACCCGGATGAGGTAAAGTGGAAAGTGATTGATTTGATATTGAAAGGCCCACAACATTGTAGACATATCTAAAATGTTGGAGGCGATTTGTTTTCTAGTTAATCACTTATTAAAAGTAAAGCTGTTAACTTGTCTTACAAATTTTCTTTAAAAAGTTTCGGTAAAAATTTGCTGAACTGACTCATTTCTTCTACATTGTGTTTATATAAACCACTTAGGTTAATAAATGGTGGTAATCCTTTCGGGAAAATGAATGTAGAAGTCATTACTGTACCGTTCTCGGATTTTTCGTATTGATGTATTACTTGTGAAATTACATCGTCATTATCATCTAAACATGAACCCATTAAAACATGGCTGTAATGGGTATTTATAGGACAATCTTTAGGATCTTCCCATCTAATTCTTAGCGGGAATTCTAGTCCATCCCCAGCAGATTCGATTGAAGCTGATATGGCTCCTACATGCCCATGCACTTTAGGATCAACTAGCCACTTAAAATCAACATGTTCTTCTGGGTGCCATAGTTTATATCGTTCAGAGTTATCAATATTATCCCACCACCAGTCAATCATTTCTGGTGTTACGTCATTCAATTCATGTTCAACTACTATTGATACTTGGTTTTTCATTTCTGTACCTCCTATTTTTTAATCAACATAGTGTTGGTTATTTATATTTAGTATTATAGTATGGGTATCTTATGGTTTCAATAAACAGAAATAGCTGATCTGTTGCATTCTGAACATTATATAAAAATATGTCTAAAAAAATTTATGAGGTAAAAAATGAAAAGTGCATACACTGATTTACGTGTAGCTCGTACTAAAGAAGCGATACGTGATGCACTAACTGAATTAATAAATGAAAAAGGGTTTGATTCCATTACGGTTAAGGATATTACAGCTAGAGCCAATATTAATCGAGGGACATTTTACTTACATTATCGTGATAAATATGACCTATTTGATTTGTGGAGTAGTATTGGTGATTTATATTTTATATTCATTTTTTCTAAAAGATGAAAGTGATTTGAATGTAATTATTATATTAACTGTCTTGCTCATTATTTCTGTAATTTTAGACAAAAGAAACATAAAAAAACGGATCGATTAAAGATCGGTTTTTTTTATATTTTTTAATAATAATGAAAGTAAACCAATATTTAAAAGTTTACTTTGGAACGGCTTAAGAAAAATAACATTCACTTCTTATGGAAAGTAGTCATAGGAATACAGCCTTCATTGTGGGCGGGGTGCACATATTTATAAAAAAATACCCTTGTCCAATCCATTATCATTCTTTAGTCATTTAATATTACAAAGGGGGTGAGAACATGGAAAACAATGAAAAAATCACGTTTCGATTTGTAAAAAAAAATGGGCAAGAAATTAATTTGGGAAATCTTGATGATAAACGAAAAATTGTCATTGTCATTAATAATCAGATTACATTTGCACCGAATACAACACAAATCGCCAGTGGAGCCGGACAAAATAGTGCAGCAGGAAGTAATGCAGCAATCGATTCATCGAATACCCGACAGCAAGAAACGGTGGGCGCTGGAGGCGAAGCGATAAATAAAGGAATTAGTGGGGATCAGATTGAGCCGCATAAAATGAAAAAAGAAACTTCGGATGAAGAGGCAGAATTTGTACTCATCATCAATAATCAAATTAATAGAACCCGTGAGAAACAGGCTAGTGCTACTCAAGTGGCAAGTGGTGGTGGAGATGACAGTGCAGCGGGAACCAACGCTGCCATCGAAAGTTCTAACACCAAACAGCAGCATGCAGTGGGAGGCGGAACGGATAGTTCGGCAGTAAACACAGGTGAAGAAGGCGACCAAATAGAAAAATGCGATTAAAGAAGGAAAAATAATGTGAATTTTAAAGGTTCTCTCAGTTTATCTGAGGGATTTTTTTACTTTAATTGTATTGGTAATTTGATAATAAACTTAAACCGTATGTATTCAAAGTGAACAAATAATGGATACAGGATTTGGTGCTAGCCTATAAAGAAAAGAAACCCTAAGGTGCCTTCCTCCGACTTGAACCACTTTTTTTAGTAACCGAATTCTCCATCAAAATCACTGCAAGTACCGCCGTAACTCATAATTCTCCTTAATTCAAACGTAACAATTTAGAGTATAAGAATATTTTCTAGCCTTTAATCTAATGTGAAATTAGTAAGGAGCTTATTTTATGAAAAAATGTTAACTAAAAAAGTGTTAGAAGTGATTATTTGAATAAATTAATATGATCATTTTCATTGGCTACATTCTGTCTAAATATTGCAGGATGTTCTAATGATATGGCTACACTAAGGAATAAGTCTAAACCTTCAACAACTGTGAAGGTTAAATGCATCAACAAAGCGTGGTACAAAAAACATATGTTATGCAATAGTCTAAATAGACTTTAAATAGTTGATGATAAAGGTCATAAAGAAAAGACACCCTAAGGTGCCTTCTTCAGACTTGAACCATCTTAATTTTAATAATATGTATTGGACTCCCATCCAAATAGTATTTTACCATGTTAAGTTATTTTATTCATTGAGAAATATGGTTCAAATCTATATTTTAAAAAGTTATATAGAAGAGAACAAGCTATTAATTAGGGATAAAACTACATGCCGAGCCGATCAAGTTAAGACATCATAATATCCCAGAATGAAAGTTTTGAGCATGTTGCTCGTATTTATTGTTTGGGGATAACTCGTTCTTTTAGCTTGATGGAGATGGGGTACCGTCAGTATTTCGGAAAAAACCCACGCTAAGAGCATGCAAGATTTTATACAGTTTTTCGGCTAATCTAGTAACAAATAAGAACCCTAAAACCGCGCCAGGATAGGAATGTATAAAAAATGCATAGATCCATAGAACAAAAAAGAAGGTCCCTTGTGAGAATAGGATTCCCCCTTTTCGGGTTCACTTCAATTTCAAAGTGGTGTGTTTTCTTTTTTACCTTACAAAATTGTAAGGTAAATGTAAGAGAAATCGAATGAACGAGTTTTAGAAAAATGAGAATATTAAGAAGTGATATGATTCATATTTCTTTTAAGTTTGAAAAGTTAAAAAATCCTTAAGGATTTATATGACAAAAAGATAAGAAATATATGAGAAGTTAATACTATACAAAAGGGATGGAGTGAAAGAGATGTCAACAAATGTAGTTACTGTAGAAAGTGTAGAAAAAACGTATGGGAAAAGAAATGAGAATCAGTCAAAAGCATTAAGGGGTGTTTCATTAAGTATTAAAGAAGGAGAGTTTGTAGGGATTATGGGTCCATCTGGATCTGGTAAAACGACATTACTAAATGTGATTAGTACACTTGATCAAGCGACAGGTGGCAGTGTAACAATAGCTGGCACAAATATTACTTCTATGAAAGGGAATGCATTATCAGATTTTCGTTCTCAAAAATTAGGATTTATTTTTCAAGATTTTAATCTACTAGAAAATTTATCAATTTATGAAAATATCGCTTTACCACTTTCCTTGCAAGGCGTACCGTCAAGTGAGATTACTGGAAAAGTAAATGAAGTAGCAAAGAAATTAGGGATTACTGAAATTTTAACTAAATATCCGACTGCTGTTTCTGGTGGACAAAAACAAAGAACAGCGGCAGCACGAGCTTTAGTACATAATCCGGCAATCGTATTAGCAGATGAACCGACAGGAGCACTTGATAGTAAAAATGCAAAAAGTTTATTAGAAGCGATGCAAGATTTACATGAAAATCACAATGTAAGTATTTTGATGGTAACACACGATGCATTTAGTGCGAGCTATTGTGAACGTATTTTATTTATACAGGATGGACTTCTTTATAAAGAGTTAAAACGTCAAGGAACACGAGAAAATTTCTATCAAGATATTTTAGGTGTGCTTGCCCAAATGGGCTCAGCAACGGAGTCGAAGTAAGGGGGGCGAGACTATGTTATTCAAATTATCACGTCATAGTATGAAAAAAATGTTAAAGGATTATATGGTTTTACTTATTGGTCTAGTCATTAGTATTAGTATTTTTCACATGTTCCAAACGATGGCGATGAATAGTGAATTTACAAAAGATAATAGTCTCATTAGTAGTATTAGGCTCGTCTTTTGGGTTGGTGCAATATTGCTTTCTTTCATTACAGTTTTTTACATCATATATGCCAATTCTTTTTTACTTACATTAAGAAGAAAAGAACTCGGTATGTACATGATGCTTGGAGCGAAAAAGAAAAAAGTAGCGCAATTATTATTTATTGAGACTTTTGGTATGGGGATTGTCAGTATTATTATCGGTATTTTAGTAGGAATAGTACTTGCTAGTGTAGCAGGAAATTTTTTAATGAATGGAATGGAAATTTCAGCAAAAGGTAATTACGCATCTGTGTACACACCAGCTATATTAATTACATCTATTTTCTTCTTAATATTATTTTTCATTACTGGTCTAATGAATAGTTTCCGATTATTACGTAAAACAGAATTAGAGTTAATACGTGAAGATGAAACGCAAGATGAGGTGAAGAAAAGTAAAACTCGCACAGTTATTATGACAGTACTAGGTGTATTGCTAGTAAGTACAGGATACTATTTTATGGTAAATATACAAATGTTTGCTGAACTAGGATTTATAATAGCGACAATCGTTACGACATTAGGAACGTATTTCATTTTCAACTCATTACTGCCACTTTTTGTAATGAAAATTAAGGGGAATAAAAAGCGAAATGAAACGGGATTAAATAGTTTTACTTATGCACAGTTACGCTTTCGAGTGACTAGTTTATCGAGAGTACTAGGCACTGTAGCGATGTTAATTGCATTAGGTGCAGGTGCGATGACAGCAGGTATGGCGTTTCAAAAGAACGTCGGTATTATGACAGACTTCTCACGTGTGTATGATGTCGTAATTCATGATCCAAATGAACAAGATAAAGCAGCATTAAAAGAAATGGAAATTGTTGAAGAAAGTAAGTATAAGTATAAAGTAGATGAAGAAGCAGTTTATTACTTACGTAACGACTTAACTGAAAAACCACCACTTATTTCAGATCATTTTGATACAAAGACTTTAAAAGAACCTGCTCGTAAACGTGTAGCTGAACCTTTAACTGAACCCGTATATTCTGCTTTGGAAGCTCCTGAAGTAGCGAATAAGCTTCCTCGTATGCCAAAAGATTGGGAAGATGCGGTTGTAAGAGAAATACAAATTACACATAATCAATTTAACGGAAAACCTGTAAGAATTGCTGATGAAGAGCATTATAAAGGAATTCAAGGAACAGAACACACTGTGACATTAGCAAAAGTAGATGATATGAAAAAATATAAACCGTTGTTGATCGAAATAGATAAGAGACAAAAAGAACAAATTGAAAAAACAACAGGTGCAAAAGTAGACTTATTTACTAAAATGACAATTTATCAGTTTATGAACAGTTTCATGAGCGGGACAATGTTTATGGGATTTTTCCTTGGAATTGCCTTTTTGGCAATGATGGCAAGTTCTCTTATGTTCAAAATATTAACGGGCGCTTCTCGTGATGTACGCCGTTATGAAATGTTACGAAAAATTGGTGTGAGACGTAGTATGCTGACAAAAAGTATATATAAAGAAATTTCATATTTATTTATCTTCCCAGCAATTATTGGAATTTCCCACGTTTTAGTAGGGCTTAACTTATTCAGCTTCATATTAGTTGACCCGTTTGTAAAAGTGTGGATGCCAATAGGAATCTTCATAGTAATTTATTTCATTTATTATTGGATTACTGTCCAACTTTATAAAGGGATGGTAATGCCGAAAGAAGAAGTAGCGAAATAGTTTAAGAAAAAAGTCCTTGTTATGAAAACAAGGGCTTTTTTCTATAGGTGTCATACATAAATATGTGTATGCGAGATGTTATAAAGTCTTTCTGAGGTTAGAATATTGAAAATTAAGAAAATATTAAGAGTTTATATAGAGGAAAGTTAAGAAGTGTATGGGACATTAATAATGTATAAAAAGATTGAGATGAAATTGGAAAGTGTAATTGCCCTACGTTCTTATTTTTTGAGGCGATTTGATGTAGTTTTATAGAATTAAATCGATATTTTTATAAATTTAGATAGAAAGGAAGCGTCTTATGAAGAAGATAAAAAAAATAATAAAACTTATTGGAGTCACTGTTATACTACTAATAATCATTGCACTAGTATTTCCTACATGGACTTCACAAATAAAAGGTAATAACAGTATAAGTACATTAGAACAAGTAGAGATAAATGGAAGTGATCATGAAATTATGATACGCGGCAAAGATAAGAGTAATCCAGTTATTATCTTTGTACATGGTGGACCTGGTTCTTCAGAAATACCGTATGCTCAAAAATATCAAGACTTATTGGAAGAGAAATTTACAGTTGTTAATTATGACCAAAGAGCAAGCGGGAAATCGTATCATTTCTTTGAAGACTATTCTAACCTTTCGTCAGATCTACTCGTGGAGGATTTATTAGCTATGACGGATTACGTTTCAAAACGTCTCGGTAAAGAAAAAGTAATATTGATTGGTCATTCTTACGGTACATATATTGGAATGCAAGCTGCCAATAAAGCTCCTGAAAAATATGAAGCGTATGTTGGTATAGGGCAGATGAGTGATACAGTAGAAAGTGAGATGAATAGTTTAAACTACGTTATTGAACAGGCACAAAATGCTGGGAATGCGGATGAGGTTTCACATTTAAAAGGGTTAACTGAACAAATTAAAAATGGCGATACATATACCCCGCGAAATTATGTTGCGAAATACGGTGGAACGTCAAGACTTATTGAAAATCCAGATGGTGATAACATAGGGATGTTATTCAGTAATGAATATAACTTGTTTGACGTAATTCGTTATAACTATGGATTATCCTATTCTCAAACAGTTTTATTAGAAAAAGATTTAAAGAATCCATTACCTACTAAAGTAACTAAGCTGAATCTACCGTTTTATTTTCTTATGGGAAAATATGATTATAATACTTCATTTCTTGCAGCAAAAAAATATTTTGATATGATTGAAGCTGATAAAAAAGAATTTATTACTTTTGAGAAATCAGCTCATTATCCGCAATTTGAAGAGAAGGAAAAGTTTTATAAATGGATGTGCGACACATTCGTCAAGTAAATCAAATGTATCCGAACTTTAGGAAATTAAAAAAATTGAGAGATTAAGTAGGTATTAGCGAGAAGTTTAAAGATTTTAGATAAATATCCACAACAAATTCGTGAAGTGAAGAAAAATGTAAAGACTCTTGTATTTATGAACAAGGGTCTTTTTTTAGCTTGTTTTTTATAAAGAAGGAAAAGATTGGATAATGGTCGAAAAATATAACAAGACTTCCGAGAAATGACCGAAATAATAATATTTTGTCGAGAGAAAGGATATTGAGTATGAAAGAAATGCTACAGTTATTTCGAAAGAAAGTGTATGCACGCTTTTTTCTAGCAAATATTTTAGAGCGACTCGGTTCTATGATTGCTGGAATTTCTTTAATGTTTTACTTGTTAGACCAATACAGTGCAGCAACAGGTATTAATCAAATGGTAAATAGTTTGTATGCTCTATTTGGTTTATTATTATTATTTGTTACGTGCCTTTATCAAGCTATATTACCTAGTGGGCAAAAGAGAGTGCAGGGTATAGCTGAAGAGATGTAATATGTCCAACTTTTTATCTCTGAATATTCTATCAAATTCTAAGGGGAATAGTTATGTTGATGCGAACTGCTAAGTGGTGTGGTATTACTTGTTTACAATTATTTGCTGCAATCTTATGTATAATCTGTCTAGGTGCGCTCCCTCGGTTATTTAAGGGATTGCAAATTGATTTAATCGGTTTTTGGAATGCAATTATATATGTTGGTGAGAAAGTACTTCACCCAACTGAAATTACATATGGTTTTCAAGCGCCGAGAAAATTATTTCCGCAAATTTGGATCCATTATATTGAAACGATGATAGTATTTCTTTCAGCTTTTTTACTTTCTTTATGTATAGCGTATGTACTTGTTGTTTTTGTACTGCAACGAACTCATATGAAACAAAGAATATGGAATGGGATTTTTCTTACCCTTGAGAGCATACCAGATATTTTACTTATTTTATTATCGCAACTTCTTGTCGTAATTATTTTTCAAAAAACAGGATTTATGCCAATCAAACTTGCTGGATTAGGGGAAGAAAGAGTACGTTTGTTACCAATTATATGTCTTACTATACCAACAACGTTATTGTTTATTAAACTTTTGTTATTAAGGTTCAGAGAAGAATTAGAGAAAGATTATAGTATGTTTGCCAAGAGTAAAGGGTTAAGCTTACGGCATATTTTGACACATCATATTTCAAGAAATGTTTTATTGACGACAATTTATTATGCGAAAACAAATATTTTATTTATGCTATCCAATTTATATATTATTGAATGGATTTTTAACACATATGGAATGTTTGTATTCGTAAAAGAACATTCAAATACAGAAATTTTCACAATAAGTTTAATTATATTATATGTACCGATCTTTATCTTATTTCGTTTATTACATACGCTTTTACAAAATGTTATAAAGGAGCGTGTATAATATGTGGCAAGTTGTTAAAAGAGATGCAAGATTTTGGTTTGGTGTAACCTTTTTAAGTGTCCTTATGATTGTTAGTATTGGGAATACGTTGTTTTTCGATGGGAATATTCGTGAACTAACGATGATGTATAACGCAAAAGGAGAATTAGAGGTTGCTCCGTTTTCACCATCGAGTAAATTTTGGTTTGGAAGTGATGCGAAAGGCCGCGATCTTTTTCAGTTGATAATAGAAGGAGCGAAATGGACAGTTGGAGCGAGTTTAATTATAGCGACTTTACGAGTTATTGTGGGAGGGGGCATAGGCTTACTTCTCGGTATGTATAGTAGGCGTTCTTTTCCAATTATTTCGTCCTTTTTTGATCCATTCAGCATTGTACCAATGGTTATGATTTCCTATTTTATATTAAAGGGAGTTTTAATGTTCGACAGTGGAGAGGCAGCAGCTCCGTTTCATTTGCGAGTTGCGTTTCAAATTATAGTTCTTGCGTGTCTTGCAGTACCAACTGTTATGTTATATGTAGCGCAAGAAGTCAAGCGTATTAAGAGCGAAGAATTTATGTTGGCGGCAACAGTTCTTGGAGGGAGTAAGTGGCAGAGACTGAAGCGTCATGTATGGCCGCATATGTTACCATCATTCCTTTTATTAGTAGCCCAGCAATTTGTAAGTACTTTATTACTCCTCTTGCATCTTGGTTTGTTAGAATTATTTTTTGGCGGAACAATAATTTTTGGTACAGAGGCAGATAGTGTAACAAAAGAGTGGACAGGTTTAATCGGACAAAATTTCCGTCACTTAACTACACATACATGGATTGTACTTATACCAGTTGCTTTTTATAGTATGACAATATTGTCGGGAAATCTGATTAGTAATAGTATGCAAGATGCGATTAAGCTAGGAAATGTTAGAAAAGCGAATCGGAAGAAGGAAGAAATGCAAGTAGAGAAACAAATACAACCTACTGTGAATGATTTTTCTTTCTATAGAGAGGTACAAAAATAAAGAAAGATAGCTGAAGACAAATTGTTTTCAGCTATCTTTCTTTTATATTTTAAAGTGGCGGTAAATCAATCTTACCTTCTTCAAATAATTCTTTTATCATATGTTTCGTATAACCGGCTGCTTGACCAAATGTGATTTTTGCTGGCATTGGTGCTTCATTTACATCTACAACTACATCAATAATGCACGGTTTATTTTGTTTTACTGCATTTTCAAAGGCAGGAAGTAAGTCATCTAAATGTTCTACTCGGTATCCAATACCACCGCACGCCTCAGCATATTTTGCAAAATCAGGGTTCGTTAAGTCTGTACCAAATTCAATATTTCCCATAACTTCTTGTTCAAATTTAATCATAGCAATTTTATTATTGTTTAATACAACGACAACAATTGGTAGTTTATATTTAACAGCTGTTACGAAGTCATTCATTGTCATTCCAAACCCGCCGTCACCACAAATTGCAAACACTTGTTTATCCGGGAAAGCAATTTGTCCAGCAAGTGCACCAGGTAAACCGCAGCCAAGTGTTGCAAGCCAACTAGAAATGATAAATTTCTGGTTTGTCATACGGAAGTGCCTCGCAGTCCATACTGTTACATTTCCGACATCGACTGAAAGAATTGCGTCATCTTCTGCTACTTTCTGCAGTGCATGCATAACTCGTTGTGGTTTAATTGGAGTAGAAGAATCTTCTTCTTGAGTGTGTAATTTTTCTTCCCACTTTTTCATCATTTCTTGATGATGCTCTAAGAAGGAATGGTCCTCGTGTTTTTCTACATTTTCAATTAACCATTTTAATGTTTTATCAGCATCACCAGCTAAGCCGATATCTGTCGTATAACGTTTCCCGATTTGTGCGGGGTCTGTATCAATATGAAGTGTTTTTGCTTTTTCGGGTAAGAAACCAGTGAACGGATAAGAAGTACCAACCATAATTAAAGTATCTGCATGCTTCATTGCTTCATAAGAAGGTTTCGTCCCGATTAATCCTAATCCACCGATACAAAGAGGGTGTTCATCAGGAACAATCCCTTTAGCGGGTAATGTAAGTACGATTGGGGCACCGATATGTTCTGCAAATGCAAGTAAAGACTCTCTCGCATGTTTCGCGCCTTTCCCGGCTAAAATAACAGGTTTTTTCGCTTCATTAAGTGCGAGTTTCGCTACAGTTAAATCTTCTTCTTGCGGAAATATTTCAGGTAATGTAAAGGAAGAGTTCGTAATACGTGCACCATTTTTCACTTCAAATTTCGGAACATCATCTGGAATGGTTAGAACCGATACACCTTTTTTCGTATATGCCATTCGAATCGCTTGATTCACTACAGCAGGTAGTTGTTCAGCTGACATTATTCGTTGGTTATAAACCGCAACGTCATCAAACATTCTTTCTAAGTTTACTTCTTGGAAAAAATCCGTCCCGATTAAATCGGTTTCTACTTGTCCTGAAATTGCTAATACAGGAGCTTGATCGAGTTTTGCATCGTATAAACCATTTAATAAATGAATAGCTCCAGGTCCTGCAATAGCCATACAAACACCAAGATTCCCTGTTAATTTCGCATATGCCGCCGCTGCTAACGCGCCAGCTTCTTCATGGCGAACTTGAATAAATTTAATTTTATCTTGTTTTTTTCTTAAAGCTTCAATTATAGAATTGATGGAATCTCCAGGCATACCATATATGTGTTCTACGCCCCAATCAATTAAAAGATCTACTAATGCTTCACCGGCTGTTTTCCCAAACATAATCGTTCCTCCTTATAATAGGTAGATACTATTATGTTTTGGAGAAAAAGGAAAAATATACAAATGATATAACTTATTTGTTTTAATGATGTCCAGTGAAAAGAGTGAAGACTATTATTAGTAAAAATCCACTTGTAGACCACGATAGAAACGGAAGGAAAGGTAGCTGTTTTTTTGCTTTCCAAAGCATTTCGTGAATTGTGACATAGCCAAGAGAACCAATTGCACTTCCCATAGTAAGTCCTTGTAAATGGAGAGCTTTCCCATCCATCATAATGCCAAAAACAGTACCGGTCCCTAGGATGAGAGAAAGTAATAAAGTTGTTAATAAAAATGAAATATATTTATGTTTTGTAAAAAGAAATGGAATAATTAAAGCTAACCCTTCTGGAATATGGTGAATGACAATCGCAAGTAAGAAAGGAATGGCAGAGTCGTTATGATTCGTAAATGCTGTACCTAAAGCAAACCCACTCGGCATATTATGAATGAATATAGCGAAAGAAAGAAAAAGGAAGGTTTGCCATGCTTGTTGATCTTTCTTATGTATAATCGGATGATGGCAATAGTTATCTAATAAACTCATAACTAATACTCCCATAGCTATCCCAAGTATAGGACCTATTATTTCATAGCTTGAAAATGTCTCAGGAATAATTTCAAGTGATAAAAGCCCAAGCAAAATCCCACCACATAATGCGTATAAGCGATGCATCTTTTCTTCAATTAGTTGGCGTGTTGCTACTCCAACAGCACCTCCTAATAGTAATCCACCGAACGAAAAAAATGTTACAATCATTGGGATCCATAATCGTTCCACTTTATCACACTCCGATTCTTTCCACTTATTTTTAGCTTACGAAAAGGAAAGTTAGATTAGTCCAAGTAATTGTGTTTGATTATAGAGAAAAAACTATCAATTCGCTATAACCTATATATTGAATTTAAATAGAAAACGAGAAATGGGGAATAAGATTGCAACCAAAATGGAGTTTATCTGAATATGAGAATCCGGAACGGTATGATGTAGACAATAAAAGTTTGTCAGATTTTCCATTTTTACTTTCTTGGGCAAGGAAACTTAATATACAAAATGAATGGATTCTAGATATTGCATGTGGAACAGGGAGAGTCACTATTCCTTTTATCGAAGAAGGATATCATATGATTGGTGTAGATATACATGAAGGTATGCTTGCTGAAGCGAAGAGTAAATCTGCGAGTTTAACGAATGTGAAATGGTTACAGCAAGACTGCTTACAATTGAATATTGAAGAAACAATTCCGTTTGCATATATGGTTGGCCATGGATTCCAGCATTTTCTTACGAATTAAAGTCTATTATTTATTAGATTTTCGCTAGTATTTTTTATGAGGGTGGATAGTGTGTAAATAATAGGGTTATTTAAGAAGTGATAGATTTGTACATATTTAATAATTATTTTTATATAATGAGCAAATAAATGAAATGAATTTTTACAACTTTTAAGGAGAGTGATGTTATGAAAGCAGAAAAAACACTTGAAACACTAGATAGGTACGCGGGGGAGTTTGATTTTCTAGTCCTTGATAACTATAATTTTGACTTAGCACAATCCAGAATATCTGTTTTTCGAGAGGAAGACAAGTGGCTCATTGTATTTGAGGTTGTGGGCGTTGATGCAAACTTTGAGATATCGAATAACTTCTATGTGTATAGTAATAGCATGAGACAGCAGGGATTCTTTTCATGTTTCGATGAAATCTTAACGCTGGTAAATGAAGAATATTGGTACGATGATGAAGATCGTTTCCTTGTAGATCCTTTTCAGATGGAGTTACTTTTGAAAGGAGAACGTATCACTTTAACACCAACTGTAGAAGAGTATAAGCGTTTAGGAATTGAAACAGATTCATTTCATCCTACCAAACTTATTCGTTTTTTAACTTCTAAATATAAGGAGAAATTCTGGGTAAATCCCTCGGGCATATTAGATGAAATCAATGCAGAATTTAAACCAAATCTATTTTATCAAACAGAAGAATGGGAACATCCTGATATAAGTGATGATCAAAAACCGAGTGAGAGCATCTTTTTTCAAAGTTTAGCTAAAGCGATTGAATTAAATAATGTGAATTTGATTACTGTAGGGAAAGTGAATAATGATTGGACCAATTGGACATGGAGTGATTTTGAAAAACAAGAAGAGGATGACCTTTAAATCAGAAACTGTTTTTCACCACCTATGATACATTGAAAAATTTGTAACAATATTTTATCGGCAAAGCCACGTATGAACTTCGCTTTCACATCTAAATCATTTGAGTTGAACAATTGTATTCACTCCAATCGTATTAGTTATTACTAATATGTGTGTCAAAATATTTTAAAAAAAGATTGATATATGTTTCTTCGCTTTATTTTTAATGTGAAAAGGAATGTAAATAAGGAATAAAAAAATAATAAAGTTAGTAGAAGTGAAGGGGGGATAGTGTTTGGTGCACGCATTAATAGATTTTATGTAACAGGGAAGAGAAGCCCTTTGTTTAAATTTCAGGGGATATAAAATGTAAAAGTTGACTGGGATTTATTTCTCATGCTAACATATAGATAATTTAATCAAGGCGGTGGAAATGTATTGGACTCAGATGTTGACTCGGATAGGTGGCTAAATGACCTCGATTTTCTCAAAGTACCTCTCATCATTTTGAGAATGTAGATTGTATTCAATCTCATGTTAAAGTGTATGAAATTGTAGGTATGGAAAGAGAAAATATATCAGGAGGTGAATCCTTTAGTTTCAAGGAAGCTAAGGGAATTAGTTGGACATATTTAATTTAATCATGGTAGCGGTTTTAATCGCATGTACTGCATTTTTCGTGGCAATTGAGTTTGCTATTGTAAAAGTAAGAGGTTCAAAGATTGATCAATTTGTATTAGAAGGAAAGAAGGGTGCGCTGGCAGCTAAGAAAGTGACATCAAACTTGGATGAATATTTGTCAGCTTGTCAATTAGGGATTACAGTTACAGCAATGGGACTTGGGGCACTAGGTGAACCAACGATTGAGAGACTTTTACACCCTTTATTTGATAAGTGGAACATCAATCCTTCCATTGCAGGTGTATTATCTTTAGGGATTGCTTTTACTATTATGACGTACTTACATGTTGTAGTTGGTGAATTAGCACCAAAAACATTGGCGATTCAAAAGGCTGAGAAGGTTACTTTATTACTTTCGGCTCCGCTTATCTGGTTCTACAAAATCATGTATCCGTTTATTCGCTTGTTAAATGGCTCTGCAAGGATGATAACAGGAATGTTCGGCTTAAAACCTGCATCAGAGCATGATGTAGCACATACAGAAGAAGAATTACGACTGATTCTTTCTGAAAGTTATGAACGTGGAGAAATTAATCAAGCTGAATACAAATATGTAAATAATATTTTTGAATTTGATAATCGTATTGCGAAAGAAATCATGGTCCCTCGTACAGAAATTATAGGGCTACATGTAGATAATTCTTTAGCAGACCATATGAAAATAATCCGTGATGAAAAGTATACACGTTACCCAGTATTTGGGGAAGATAAAGATGAAATCATTGGCATGGTGAATGTGAAAGACTTCTTTATTCGTTATATGAATAAGGAAACAAAAGAATTTAGTTCTATTCAATCGTATACGCGTCCAGTAATTGAAGTAATTGAGACCATACCAATACATAATCTTTTACTACAAATGCAAAAGAAACGTATTCCGTTGGCTGTCTTATATGATGAATACGGCGGTACGGCTGGTATTGTAACCATTGAGGATATACTGGAAGAGATTGTAGGAGAAATACGTGATGAATACGATGAAGATGAGCGTCCGCCCATTCAGCAAATGAATGAAGGACATGTTGTCGTAGAAGGTAAGGTATTAATTAGTGAATTAAATGATTTACTAGGATTACATATGAATGATAGTGATGTTGATACGATTGGTGGTTGGATTCTGATGCAGAATTATGATATAGAGGAAGGGCAAACAGTAAATAGCGAAGGATATGCATTTAAAATTCTTTCTAAAGACCCTCACCAAATCAAACGTGTTGAAATACAAAAAGAAATGATGGAAGCAGCAACTGTATAGTTGCTGCTTTTATTTAGCTGGTAATATGTTAGCATTCTTCATTAAACGAATTGATTGATCAACTCTTTAGCTGCTAACGCATTACCGAAATAGGGAATGATTGTTTCCTTTGCATTCAAGGTTCAACACTCCTTCGATATTGTAAAATATATCTCATTTATACAAATTGTAATATAATATAAAGGTAAATTCGTAGCGTAAAATAGATTAAAAGTAACAAATGTTGAGAAATGATTCCCTTGTCAAAATTAGTATTTGTATTTCACTAGATAATAAAAAATGTAGAATGATTTTATTTTTGACATTGTTATTTACTAATAATCAAAATACAAAATAAAGAAATTTCTTGGCTGGAAATTTTCACACAGTCATAAATGGAGGCAATAGTTATGCAGCAAATTAAAAAAATAGGAAACTCATTTTGGTATATGACACCTGTTTCTGAAACAGATAGACCTATATTAGGAATGGTCGTTGGAAAAGAAAAAACTTTAATGATTGATGCAGGAAATTCAGAAGAACATGCACAATTGTTTTTAGAAATGCTAAAAGAACAGAATGTATCAAATCCTGATTTCGTAGCATTAACGCATTGGCATTGGGATCATATTTTTGGATTGCCTGTATTACAAGATGCAGTATCTATTGCACATATTGAAACGAAAAAAGAGATGAACACACTTGTTTCTTACGAGTGGACGGATGAGGCATTGGACGCACGTGTAAAAGAAGGTACAGAAATTGAATTTTGTGCGGAATGTATCAAAAAAGAGTTCAGTGAAAAACCAAGAAATATTAAAATTATTCCTCCGACCTTAACGTTCCAGGATCAACTTGAATTAGACCTTGGTGATGTGACATGTGTGTTAAAGCATGTGGGCGGAGATCATTCACATGACTCTGTTGTTATGTATATTAAAGAAGAAAAGATATTGTTTTTAGGAGACTGTATATATGCAGATATTTTTTCTTCAAAGTGGAACTATACGACGAAACGAACGTTTACATTAATAGAAGAATTAGAGAAATTTGATGCTGAGACATATATTCTTTCTCATGGGGAAGCAATAGATCGAAATGAGTTTTTGCGAGAGATTTGTTTGTTAAAAACAGTAGGAAGTTATACGGAAACTCATAAAGGCGATGAAGAGAAGATAAAGGCAGCGTATAAGCAAGAGCTAGATAGAGAATTAAATGAAGATGAGCTAGAAACAATAGCGTATTTTGTAAATGGTTATGAAATGGTTAATCTGTAAAACCTAACTCTAATGAAATTAATGCTTATTCTGACCAAATGCAATTTAACTGCACAAAAAGAGTATTGAAAGTTAATTCAATACTCTTTTTAATAATTAAATAATTAGTTCCAACCAATTTCTAAATCTTTTAGATGGCTCATCATCTGGATTTATACCACGGTTGTGAAAGTTAACATAATAAACCTTTCGTTGCAATTCCTAGCCTTTAAACAAGTGTTAGTTTTCATTCCCTAAGTAGAATACGTTAATTAGCGGGGGTTTCGAGTAGAAGCTTTCTTAGCTAATTCAGTTATATAGTCGAAAAATGCATTGTGGTTTACATCATATACTACATTTACAGGTCGTCCATCAGCAGTTTTCACTGTACGCCCTTGGCTAGGACCATATGTATGAACAATACTATTAATCATTTGTGTTTTTGCGAGATCACTTTTTCCAACAAATGCAGTAGTTAATACATCCCACAAATAGTAGGTAGAGTTAGTTGAAAAATAAACGAGAGGTGGGACCATTGCATAACATTGACCAAGGAAATCGACACCAATATATTTACGGTCTTTTGCCCAGCGTTCACGTACGTCTAAAGTTAGCGGAACTTGGTTTGTACTTTCTAGTGTTACTAAATCAATTTTTATATTAGTATCCCATACATGAGCGACTGCTTCGGGATCCCAAAACGAATTCCACTCGGCTGTTCCATCATGCCCAGGTTCATGTACGTTGCCCGCAGTACGAAATGTACCGCCGATCCAAACGAGGCTTTCAATTTTTTCTTTGATTACAGGCGCTTCATATAGTGCACGGGCAAGATCGGTAAGAGGACCTGTAAATAATAAAGTTGTTTTCTCCTCAGTTTGTAGAAGAGTTTCTATTAAATGGTGATGCGCAGGTTTGGTCGCTACGGGTGTCACAACTTTCCCAGACTCATTTAAAATTGGTAAAGCATCTACATAAAATGCATGCATCCGCCAGTCTTTTGGAAATGGATTTTTCCCACGAGAGTTTGACGCTGCTACTTCAATATTACTTTTGCCGAAGCGATCGATAATTTTACGACTTGCAGATATCGCTGGTTCTAAATAGCAATCTGCTGGGATAATAGAAACACCTGTGAGGTCAATATTGTCCATCTGAAGTAATAGGAACAATGAAATTAAATCATCTACACCACCATCATGATTGAAGTACACTTTTTTCATCATTGTAATCTCCATCCTATAATATTTAGTCAGGAATTAGATAAGAATTTGGGGAAAATCATCAATAATTTCTACCACTTCAATTCTCCCATTAATTAATAGCTCAGGAAGTTCATTTCTAACGTTTCCTTTCCAATACTCTCTAGCCTGTTCAATTTTTTGAGCGAAAGGAATACCATCTTCTTTCGGTAAAAGATTTCCGTCACCTTCAAAATAACTACCGATCACTCGTAGTTTAACAATCTGCAAAACTTCTCGATTGTAAGAATCAAATAGCGCTTTCCATTTCAAAGCATCTTCATAGCTTTTGGAAGCATATAAGCAAGACAACCTTGAAGGATATTCAGGAAATTCTTGCAGTCTAACCATTTCTACAATAGTTTCTCTAACCGCTCTAATTGTTTGATCTATATAATTCATAACTACTCTAGCATTTTCATTATTTATATGTAATTCTTCATTTGTATAATGATTTTTTAAAATTTGAATAGAATCTTCACTGTTAGAATTTAATTGTTCTCTTTCAAAAAAGAAGTGATATAAGGTATTAGTTTGATTTTTGTCAAAGTGTATTGTTTGTCCAAGTTTCATTTTATTTTTTGTAACGATGTGATATGAGTAAAATTCAGATTCATTCATGTTAAACCTCCTATGGTAAGTGTCATAAATTTAGTAATTCAACATTTAAATATATAAAACCTCTACAAATAGAAAGTTATAAAGTAAGTTAAGTAGATTTGAGTGAAAAGTAGGGGAGGTATTTGAAACTGTTTCAAAAAACGTTCACAAATTGTTCACTTACGAAGAGGTTTCCACTATAGAAAAAGAGAAGGCATTGGTACAGAATTACTTTCTATAATTACAAATGATCAAATTGAACGTGGTACAAAAGAGCAATGGGTTTCAGTTGCAAAAGATAATGATATGGGAATTCCATTTTATGAATCAGTTGGATTTAAATACCAAGATGAAAGACCAGCTTATGGGCTACCTGTAAGCGAAGGTTTCACATCTATTCGATACAAACGTGAGCTAGCAATTAGCTTAGTTGAAAGATAAATAAAAAAGACCTCGTCCGAATTATATTTAGGTTATAGTTGTTGAAGTCAATAAAAGTAAAGGCAAGGACCTATTTGATATGTACAATATGTTTTTGCCTTTATATTATAGTTAGTTTTGAAAAAAGTTTGACAAAAAGGTCTATTTGGTAGGGTAAGTACTTATGCATAAAATAACACTAATTTTTTGTACACTGTGCTATAAACTCTCGCGAGAGTTGGAAAACCGGTTGATTCGCGAATCAACCGGTTTTCCAACCTGATGACTATTATGAGTGCAGTAACATAACTAGGAGGTTTCCGCTATGACAGCTTTATTTAAAGCTATGGAGTTCCAGCTGAAAACCGAACGACTTGACCTGAGTATGTGGGAGGAATCTGATTCAGCTTGGATGAGAAAATTAATTGGCGAACGTGGTGTGGATATGCCAACCCTTGACGCCGTTCGTAGCAAGCTTATCGAGATGCGCAAGAGAGCAGTCGAAAATGGCATTTCCCTTCTCACCATTCGCCGACGAGACGAAGGTGATTTCATCGGATACTGTGGCTTGATTATCGGTCGTTCCACACTGGAAGAGCCGGAGATCGCATACGAGTTGTTCCGCAGTGCTCATCGTAAAGGCTATGCGACTGAGGCAGCATCCGTTGTGCTAGACGCTGCGATTGCTACCGGGCGCCACAGACTTTGGTCGACTGTAGGTGCTTGGAATGTTGCGTCTTTCCGGGTGTTAGAAAAGATAGGATTTGAGCGGCATCACAGTACGTGGGACGAGCGCGGTGAGATTGTTTGGAATGTACGCGATCTTTAGAAATCCCGACCTAAATCGAAACTATTGAAAAGGAGAAGAGGTCATTAGTTTGGGCGAGAATCCAGATAAAGATAAAAGAACTGATTTATAATCCAAATAGCTTCCGTATCATCTAAAATATCCTTATTGTTCTCACTACCATATGCTCGTCCCCATAGGGGGATAAGCATAGTACCTTGAACTGATTGTAAATCTATTTCTTTAACCATGGAGCATCCTCCGTTTAATAATAAAAATATTTTTTATATATGATTAGTGGTTATTTAGCATTTTTGATAGCATTTTATTTGTTTTATACAGTCCGTAAGTTAAATCATATAGATCTTCTTCAGAAAGTTTTTCAAGGTTATCTGTGAAATTATTATATATTTGTTTCCACTTTTCATAGTGCACCTTTTCAGCCTTTTCTGTTAGGGAAATTAAAACGGCTCGTTTATCTACTGTATCTTGTTTTTTTACAATGTATCCGTTTTTCTCTAAATTACGAACGGTTACACTTAATTGTTGTTTAGGTATGTTTAAATAACTAGCAATCATTTTTAAATTTACAGCGACTTTTTGCTGGGCGATATACTCCACTACGTGTTGCTCTAAATGTGTAAATTCAGGAGATTTCTCTGATAGTAATTTGAAAGTACCTGACATATTTAATAATAAATTCATGTATTCATTTAATAATTCTTTATGGGACATTGTTTTCGCTTCCTTTTTGGATTTAGTCACTATTTTATTGCTATTTTAGCTATAAATCAAATGATTTTATTTATTATAGTAAATTAATGTTTACTAATTTGTTGTTTTAGTAATTGTGTGGACTAAAGAAGGGAAGGATGAGAAGTGATTTTAGGAAAGGCGAATAGGGCCAAAAATAAAATATTACTAAATATACATAACTAATGAATGCAATGTCTTTTTCAGATATTATGCTGTAAATAATTTTATGGTAAAATCTTTTACATAAGTAAATAAAGGGGCAGTATTCAATGGGTAATTTCTCAAATAGTTTATTGGTGTTGTTTGTTCTTATCGTATGTAGCTGTATAATTTTTGGTTGATAATATAATGATAGATTTATATAAAAGAAGTTATCTCAGGTGAGATAATTTCTTTTTATTTTGAGAAGGGATTCTATTTTTCTTATTGAAGTTTGTTCTAGTTAATTTGATGACAGCTTGAAATTTTTAATAAAATAATTTAATAGGGAATACAAGTAAATAGGGAGGAGTTTATGAAAATTAAAATAAGCTACACAATTGAACATCCAACAGATTTCAATGAATTATTAGCTTTATACGAATCTTTAGGATGGAATTCTCTGAAATTAACGGTTAATGAATTGGAACAAATGTGTAAACAAAGTTGGTATGCAATTTATGCTTTTAAAGAGCAACAATTAATTGGGATGGGACGAGTAATATCAGATGGTGTAATAACGGGCATTATTTGTGGTGTATGTGTATTGCCAAAGTATCAGTCCGTTGGCATTGGAAAAGAAATAGTGAAACGATTAATCCAGCACTGTGAACAAAACAAGGTCATTCCCCAACTTATGTGTGTAGAAAATTTGCAATCTTACTATGAATCTATAGGGTTTGAGGCATTCTCTATTGGGATGACAAAACATATTATAAGATAGCGGGTCCGTGTATATTTTCGGTGTACTCGTACATATTTTCAAACTTCATTATAAAGGAGAATTGCTGTATGGAGATTGCTAAAGGAGTAGAAATGCTACACCTTGAATTTCAAGAATTTATTATTCATCCAATTCTTTTATGGGATGATGAAATGGCAATATTAATAGATACTGGCTTCCCTGGACAAATTGAAGATATACAAGTAGAGATGGAGAGAGTTGGGGTATCTTTTGATAAGTTAAAAGTCGTCATTTTGACACATCAGGATATAGATCATATAGGGAGTCTTCCTGAATTATTGAAGAACGGTGTAAGTAATATTAAAATTTATGCACACGAGTTAGATAAACCTTATATTGAAGGGGATTTACCATTATTGAAAGGTGCACATTTAGAGAACCTACCAAAAGGAAAAGTAAGTGAGATTGTGATTGATGGGCAAGAACTTCCATATTGCGGTGGTATTATTATTCTCCATACCCCAGGGCACACTCCCGGTCATATTAGTTTATATTTGAAACAAAGTAAAACTCTTATCGCTGGGGATTCCATGTACAGTGTGAATGGAATGTTAGGAGGAGTTCACGCCCCAACTACTCTGGATATTAAGGAAGCTCAACAGTCTTTGATGAAGTATTTAAATTTAGAAATTGAATCCGTAGTTTGTTATCATGGGGGATTAAGTAAGGGGAATATACATGCACAAATTCAAAAATTGTAGAAGGTGAAGATCAGACTTCTTTGTTAAATAATGCTAAAGTATAATTTAATTATTAGTATATAAATAATAAAAGAGCATGTTTGAAGGGATTTCTCCAAACATGCTCTTTTATTTTGGAAAATGTATTACATATTAATGACTTAACCCATTCCAATAAAACGAAACGATTTGTTTTGCTAATTCATCTATATTTGCAAGAGTAGGATTGTGATTCTCATCTTTAAAATTCCCGATTGATAATAAAGCTACGAACGCATGGGCAGCAAATTTAGGATCTCCTTTAGGTATTTCTCCAAGGGCCACCGCATTGTCAAGTGCTTTTTCCAATACTTCATACATGTTATCTTCGGCATTTTTTAATTCCTTTAATTGCTCTTCAGATAAAGAGAGTTTTGCATCTTTCATAAAATTATTCATATCAATATCCATCGTTGCGTGTAAGTATACTGTAGCAAAGTCCAATAATCTTTCTTCCAAAGTCTTATTTGTAGAGAGGATTTGATCCATATTTTCTTTTATTCGTACCATCATTTGAATCATAGTAGCGGTAAATAAATCCGCTTTTGTTGAATAGTAATAGTAGACGGTTGCTTTTGTAACACCACATTCTTTCGCGACCTCATCCATTGAAACAACTTGATAATTTTGGGTGAGAAATAACCTAGTTGCAACTTCTAAAATGATTTCTTTTGTAGACTTTGTATTTTTATTTTGGCGAGGCCTTCCGAGAGGACGTTGTTTTTGATCCAAATACATTCGCTCCTGACATTTATTATTGAGATAATTATAACATAATTTTTTAATCATTCTTGATTAATTAACCTCCCAGTATATATAATTAATATTGGAGGGAAAAAGGAAGGTGGGTTTTTATGAAAAAGCACCCGTTAAATATGTTAGGGAAGCTTGTAGCAGGGAAGAATACGCAATGGATAACTTTATCGATTTGGATTCTTATTACATTAGTACTTTCATTTACGTTGCCACAAGTAAACAGTATGAAAGAACCGAATCCGAAAAATTTACCTGAAACAGCTATGTCACAGCAAGCTGAAGCACTTATGAAAAAAGAATTTCCTAATAATGCAGGAAATCCGTTGTTAGTAGTATGGCATCGAGAGGGTGGATTACAGTCAAAGGATTATAAACTCATACAAGACGTTTATAAAGAATTAAAGGACAGTCCTTTAAAAGAACAATCAACATTACCACCATTTGATACAATTCCAGAGCAAGTATTATCAAAAAGTGCATCAAAAGATGGGACATCATTTGTTACACCAGTATTTTTTAATAAATCAGCTGGAACGGATATATTAAAAGGGAATCTTGAAGATTTAAGAAAAATAGTGAATAGTAAGGTGGATGTAGATCCATTCAAACAAAAAATTACCGACTCTGGTTTACATGTTCGATTATCTGGACCTGTAGGTATTCAAACGGATGCAGTAAGTTTATTTAGTCAAGCTGATGTGAAATTATTAGTTGCTACTGTATTACTTGTATTGGTTTTATTAATTTTATTGTATCGCTCTCCAATTTTAGCAATTTTACCTTTACTTGTTGTTGGCTTTGCATATGGAATTATCAGTCCGACACTGGGCTTTTTAGCAGACAATGGATGGATTAAAGTAGATGCACAGGCTATATCGATTATGACTGTCTTACTGTTTGGAGCGGGAACGGATTACTGTCTATTTTTAATTTCAAGATATAGGGAGTATCTGTTAGAAGAAGAAAGTAAATATAAAGCACTGCAACTTGCGATAAAAGCATCAGGCGGAGCAATTATAATGAGTGCACTAACTGTAGTATTAGGATTAGGAACATTATTACTTGCACATTATGGAGCGTTTCATCGATTTGCAGTACCATTTAGTGTTGCTGTTTTCATAATGGGAATCGCTGCATTAACAATTCTTCCGGCATTTTTATTGATTTTTGGTAGAGTTGCATTCTTCCCATTCATACCGAGAACAACTGCAATGAATGAAGAGTTTGCGAAAAAGAAAGTTTTAAAAGTAAAAACTACAAAGGGGGCCTTTAGTAAAAAGCTTGGTGATATTGTTGTACGTAAACCGTGGACAATTATTATGCTAACTGTATTTTTATTAGGAGGATTGGCTTCATTTGTACCACGTATTCAATACACGTACGATTTATTAGAATCATTTCCGAAAGATATGCCATCACGTGAAGGATTTACATTAATCACGGATCATTTTTCAGCTGGAGAATTAGCACCAGTAAAGATAGTAGTTGATTCAAAGGGAAAAGATTTACCTATTAAACAAGAAATAGAGAAATTATCTTTTGTTAATAAAGTGAAAGAACCAATGAAGGGAAAAGAAAATAATCAATTACAAATGTATGAAGTCTCTTTAGCGGAAAATCCATACTCAATTGAAGCATTAGATCAAATCCCTAAATTGAAAAATAGTGTAGAAAAGGTATTAAAAGATGAAGGAATCAGTAAAGCTGAGAATCATTTATGGATTGGCGGAGAAACAGCTTCCTTATATGATACAAAGCAAATTACTGAACGTGATGAAGCGGTTATTATTCCGGTTATGATTAGTATCATCGCTTTACTTTTACTCGTGTATTTACGTTCAATCGTTGCGATGATTTACTTAATTGTAACTGTCGTTTTATCATTCTTCTCTGCATTAGGAGCAGGCTGGGTCTTACTGCATTTCGGTATGGGGGCTCCCGCAATACAAGGTGCGATACCGTTATATGCATTCGTATTTTTAGTTGCCTTAGGAGAAGATTATAATATCTTTATGGTTTCTGAAATATGGAAAAATAGAAAGAAACAAAATCATGTAGATGCAGTAAAATCTGGTGTTATACAAACAGGAAGTGTAATTACATCAGCTGGTTTAATTTTAGCAGGAACTTTTGCAGTGTTAGGTACGTTACCAATTCAAGTTCTTGTTCAATTCGGTGTTGTAACCGCAATTGGAGTTTTACTTGATACATTTATTGTAAGACCATTACTAGTACCAGCAATTACAGTTGTATTAGGACGCTTCGCTTTTTGGCCAGGAAAGCTTTGGAAAGAAGAAAAGCAATTACAAAAAGAAGATACTTTATAAAAGAAGGTTGCCGATAAAGTCAGTAAAACTGATTTTTAGGCAACCTTCTTTTTTGTTTCTCTGATAAAGAATGACCATTTTGAATATGCAACGAAAAATAAAGAGGAAATGTAACATGAGGTTTTAAGTGCATCAAAATTTTTCTTATCAGACATAACAATTAACAATAAATTCCAATTGAGTGAGGGATTTCTAAAATCATGTATTGTTATAGGATGATAAAAATGTGGGACACAATTGTTTCTTATGTACCTGAGTGGAAAGTTTTTATACAAGCTTTCATCGTACTTTTTATTCCATATATAATTTCAAGATTCTTTAGTTGGATTCGCGCACTAGAAAAAGAATAATATAACGAACAATACGGGGGACTTAAGTGAGAATAAATATTGACATGTTAAGAAGATTAGTATAGGAAGTTTTTTGAGAAAGAGTGATGAAGGTGAAAGCGCAGGATTCAATAGTTAATCAAAGCCAAGAACAAGGAAATACATATGAGAATAACGCGACAAAGGTTTCTGAAGATTATTTTACAGGAGATTTCAACTTAGATTTAGAGGTCATAAAAAAACAAGCTCTTGATAATTCGGACGTTTATTGTCGAGAGTTTAATATCGGCGGGACTAGCATTCGGGCAGTTCTTGTCTTTGTTGAAGGGCTGTCAAATAAAGATCTTATTGATACGCACATTTTGAAATCATGGAAAGTAAAATTACGCCCCATGTTAAAGGGGATAAAATCTCTTTCGATGTCAATGTGCAGTCTGTGGGACGGTTATCCGAAAACTGGTCTGAGTCAGAGGAAGCATTTAAAAATACATTTCTCAAAAGAGCGGAGCAATCTGCTCAGCAAGAAGTTAGGCAGTTAGTGAAGCATACATTACACAAAATTCAAAAGGAATATAAAACTGATGTTGCTGGCTTTAATACTAGTTTGAAAATCAAGTATCCAAAAGTATGGAAGAAAGTTGAAAAAATTGGGATGAAGTGTTTAGTAAGACACCTATCAAATATAATGTTAAGCTAACCATTGAAGACTATGGTTAGCTTAACGAATGAACAAAATGAAATATACAAAAGCTCTGAAGTATGAATTGTTTCTTGAATATGCTCCAGAGCTTTTTATTGTGCAGATTTATTGTGTTTTGTAAATGAATAAAAATATTCCGTTTTAATATAGCAGATATTGAGGCGAAGAAAAATAAAGACGGGATTCCTTATTGGAAATACGAAGATGACCAAACAAAATTATGGAATATACGACTATGGAACTGGAAAATAATAGCTTAAGTCTAAATGTTATTGTTTAAATTCATATTTTATAATTTCCACTTATAAAAATGAGCCTATAGTAAAAATAACATAAAAATAGGCATATGAACAAGGTGCATCATCTAGTGATAGGTCATATTTTGTTGGTGTACGTATTGAACTTAGTTTATGGCGCTATTTCTACTTAGATTTAACGAACAGAAATATAGGAAAGTATCGATGGGGTTTTAGTTTATAAACGGAGGTCATGAAAATGAATAATTTTCAAGAAGAACTACAAGCGTTAAGCCTTAATGGTTATCAATCTGGAAATGTTGTGTATTGGGACCAGCAAAACCAATATCCATATTACTATATTGAAGGTGATGCTCGTCGCTGTGGCGGTTGTGGTGGTCGCTGTGGCGGTTGTGGTGGTCGCTGTGGCGGTTGTGGTGGTCGTTGTGGCGGTTGTGGTGGTGGTCGTTGTGGTGGATTCCGTTGTTTTGGTTGCTTCGGTTGCTTTAGTTGTGGTGGTTGTGGCGGTTGCGGTGGTTGCTCTAATTGTTTTAATGGTTTTAATGGTACTACTGATACTACTGGTACTATTGTAACATTTGGATAAAGTTTAATCAGAAATGCTTTACAACCCCTTATTTGATAAGAGACAAAAGGAATCCATTTTGAAAAAAGGTTGATCAAAACGGATTCCTACTTCGTGAAGTATTATACAATTTTTGTAAAAAGCACTAACAAGTTTGCAAACGAACTTGCTAACACCTATGCGAAATAGACATAAAATATCGTTGATATGTCATTTGATAAAATGATAATAATTAAACACTTATAATGAATAATAGGTTAATATAAAAAAAGAAATGAAAAATTCTCTATTTTATAATTATTTACGAGTGCTGGTAAATACAATCACTAAAAATAGGAGTGATAAAATGACAATATTACCCATAAGAAAAGATGAAGCCATAATTATTAATATGGCAAAACTATATTGTAAAGTATTTAATAAAACAAATTTTGATGAAATGGTAGAACGAATTACAAGACATATGGGATATACAGATTTTAAAGGAGCAGTAGCAATAAATGATGAAAATGAAGTAGTTGGTTTTACTTATGGTTATCGTTCTTTGGAAGGACAGTACTATAATCAATTAATGAGAGAAGCATTAAATTCGGAACAAGTAGACCGATGGCTACAAGATTGTTTTGAATTTGTAGAGTTAGCAATTCACCCAGAATATCGAAATGAGGGGCTTGGGACGAAATTACATAATGGATTATTAGAAGGGATTCCAAATAAAACGAGCGTTTTAACAACACAAATAAACAATGAAAAGGCACGTTCTTTATATGCAAAATTAGGTTGGGTGAATGTATTGGAACCCTTTCATCCAAGTAAAGATGATGTTCCATATGTAATAATGGGGAAATTTATAAAAACGAAAGTAAATTAGTAACTAATTTGTTTATGAAAATTAAGGGGAAAATGAAATGACGATAATATCTATTGAAAAAGCTACAATTTTAGATGCTGAAAAGTTAACAGAAATAATGAAAAGAACATTTGATGAAGAAGCAAAACAATGGTTGTGTGATCAAGATGGTGTAATTGATTATAACATTCAGCCACCAGGATATTCTTCAGTTGAGATGACTATATATTCAATTGAAGAATTGGATTATTTTAAAGTTAGAATGGATGAAGAAATTGTCGGTGGAATTATAGTTACGATTTCTGGTAAGTCTTACGGTAGAATTGATCGTATATTTGTGGATCCTATTCATCAGGGGATAGGGATTGGATCACTGGCTATTAAGTTTATAGAAGAAGAGTTTCCAAGCGTAAGGATTTGGGATCTTGAGACGTCTAGTAGACAAGTTAATAATCATCATTTCTATAAAAAAATGGGCTTTGAGACAATTTTTGAAACAGAAGATGAATATTGCTATGTAAAAAGAATAAAGACAGATTCAAGCGAAGAGAACTTAGTTAAAAATAAAGATATGAAAAGTGGGCAATACGAAAACTGTAATTTGGCAAATACAGAGTATTATCAGGTGAATTTAAAGGATAGTTCATTTGTTAATAGCAATGTAATGCATATGAACATGAGTAATTGTAATGTAAGTCAATCAAAGTTTAAAAATATAAATCTAAGGAACTCCTCATATGCAGATTTAAATCTTTCAGGCAGTAAATTTAATTTGGTGACTTTAGGTGGAGTTCAATTTAAAGATACGAGCCTTGAAGAAGGTAAGGAGTCTATTTCTTTTGAAAGATGCGATCTTGAAGGTAGTAAAGTAATTAATTGTAATCTTAAAAATGTTGAAATACAAAATAGTGATATAACAGGTATGAAAATAAATAATATTGCTGTAGAGGAACTACTTGAATTGTATAATCGGGTGAATAGTTAAAATAAAATCGCTTGGATTTTTTTAAGTGGTTTAGAGTGAAAAGTGTTGAGTTTTAAAAATGTTATTATACTGGAATAATTATATAAAAATAACATGATTAATTAAGGTTAGGAAGGATTTTCGCATTGCATATTAGAATATCTATATGATTATTTGAATGGAGGGGGAAAAGATGGGGATTAACATTAGAGCAGTAGAACTACAAGATGCTAGAGCAATTCATCGTATATGCATTCAAGAGGATGTTTTACCTTATATGGTTTTCTTACCTAGTATGCGTGTAGATGCGATGGAGAATAGAATTCGTAATTTAGCACCAAATCAATTTGAATTTGTTGCAGAATATGATGGAGAAGTTGTTGGATTTGTCGGTTTAACCCAAAGTTCTGGACGTAGATCTCACTCAGGAGATTTATTTATTGGAGTAGACAGCGAATATCACAATAAAGGAATAGGAAAAGCACTTCTTACAAAAATGCTGGATCTTGCTGACAATTGGTTAATGATAGAGCGAGTAGAGCTTGGTGTGTTAGAAACGAACCCTGGAGCGAAAGCCTTATATGAAAAATTTGGATTTATAGAAGAGGGTGTAAAGGTAGGGAATTTGAAGGCTCATGGGAAATTTGTTAATGAAATTATGATGAGTCGTTTTAGACCGGGTGGTTTGATTGTACATAATTAATAGTTAAAAGCATGACAATACAATGTCATGCTTTTTTATTAGGATACGGTTGTAATAAAAATAATGTTAATCCAATAAAAATAAGTAAAATACCTGCACCTTGTTGTAACGAAATCGTTTCATTCAAAATGAAATACGCTAATATACACGTTCCAATCGTTTCTCCTAAAATACTCATTGAAATAACAGTAGTACTCATCCATTTTAATAACCAATTGAAAATTGTTTGTCCTAAAATCGTTGCAATGAATGCTAAGCCTATAAAGGACCACCATGTTTGTGCTGAGTAATTGAAGAAAGATGACTGCTGCGAGTAAGCAAATATACCGAGAACGAGTGAACTACTGCCATAACTAATTACTGAATATGGTATCAGAGATAAATCTTTACGAACGTGTTGACTAATGAAAAAATAGGCTGTTATGACTCCGGCTGCAATGAAAGCTAAAATATCTCCGTATAATGCTTCTCCACTAATTTGGAAATCTTGCCATCCAATTACGATACTTCCGGAAATTGCTATGAGACACCCTATAATGGCACCTTTCGTAAACCTTTCTTTAAATAAAAAATGGCTTCCAAGCATTGAAAATAAAGGTTGTAACGTAACGATAACTGTAGAGCTTGCTACAGAAGTATATTGTAATGATTCAAACCATAGTACATAATGTGCTGCTAGAAATAATCCGGATAATAGTCCGAATCCCCATTGTTTTTTTGATAAAGAGCGTAATTCGTTTCGATTATCCTTATTAAATATTAGAAATGGAATAAGAATTAACGTTGCAAACAATAATCTGTAAAAAGCAGTAATTGCTGTAGGGGCATCCGCTAATTTTACAAAGATTGCTGAAGTTGATAAGGCAAACACGCCGAAAAATAAGATGAAATATGAAAGAATAGGTGATTTCAAAGTTTGTCCCTCCGATATATTGTTTATTATAATGAACTGTATATAATATAATGTACAAGAGTTAGTATATAAGTCTTTAATGAGATAAGGAAGGATTAATTGTCTCTGTTTAGTATGTCAGCACAAAAGGGATAAAACATGCACTATGATAGACGAAAGGAAGTTTTTGTTATGATTCATTATCGATTAGGTCAAACTGTCTTAAGTTATCGTAAGAAAAATAATATGACAATTCGTGAATTTGCTGATTATGCAGGAATCAGTACTTCACTGATTAGTCAAATTGAAAGGGGACATGCTAATCCTTCTTTAAGTGTATTAGAATTAATAGCGAAAGCATTAAACGTACCGCTGTTTACACTTTTTATAAATGATATTGATACAGATTCACTCATTTCTAAGAAAACAGATCGTAAAAAGGTTTACCGAGAAAATAATGATCATATTGTTTACGATGTATTAACACCAGATTTTATGAAAGCTCGTATTGAAATGTTAATGATGGATTTAAATAGACATGCAAATACGACGGAAAGTCATTATTCACATGAAGATAAGGAAGAGATTGCGGTTGTAATGAAAGGGGAAGTATATGTGGAATTGGAAGGGAACGAATATTTTTTAGAAGAAGGGGACGTTGTGCGTATTCCCCCGAACGTGAAACATAGATTTTTGAATAAGAGTAGTGAAATGAATCATATCTTATTTGTGTTAACACCGTCATTAAGTTAAGGGTGTATCCGCCTTAGGGAAATACAAAGTGGTAACATGCTAGCAATTTTGAATTACGTAAATAGGTGCGTGTGTAATTGAATATTCCCCCATAAATACATACACATTTACTCTCTACTTTTTATGTTAAGTAAGCGGAGGGATTTGACAAAAAAAACAAAAATAAGATAGTTCAATGACTATCAAATAAAAAAATCAGATGAACACAGAGTGAAAATAGTTAAGGCATTAGCAGAAGTGAAACGTATCGAAATTGTTCGTTATTTATTTCATAATAAAAACAAACATACTTGTAGAGAAATTGAGACTACATTAGAGATGAGTCTAATCGATCGTATCATCTCAAAATATTGTTAGAAGCAGATTTAATTATTGTTGAGCGGCAGGGTCAATTTAAATTTATAACTGTAAAGGAGAAAACGTTTCAAGAGTTTTACCGGGCTTTTTGGCGACTTTGTAGATGCTATAAGGCCATTTTTATTAGGGTTTAGAGGGGATAATAGAGATGGGAAATATAAGTGTATTAAAAGATGGGCTTTCAATTATATCTCAATGTAAAAAAGAAACAAATGATATTTGGTATGCACATTTCGGAGCAGCTGCAATTGCTAGTTATTTTTTTACGAAAAACAATAACATTGATGAAAAAACGGCCTGTCACATTTATTCTCAAGCGAAAATGATGCTCCATAAGCAAAGGTTAGGCAAAACAATTGATAATAAACAAGGTGTTGATTATCAAAGTGCTGAAGAAACGATAATCAAATCTTTGGAACAAACGATTGATGAACTCCATTGGGTTGGTCATAATGTAATTTACGCTTCTTTAAGTTTACTAGCCATTAAGGAGTTAGGTCATTGGGGGAGTGAGCAAGATATTAATAATATAGCAAATCTTATATTATCGTTTCAAAAAACAATTCCCGGTAGATCTTGGATTGGTTTTACAACTAAAGAAGTAAAGCAACTAATTATAAATAATGATGAGATGCAAAGTGAAATTAAAAACCCAAAACAATTATCTGAATTTATTTTAAATGAGTTATCTAAATTTAATATTATATATAGGGCGGAATCACATCACGATTTAATTGGTCATATGCTTACTTTTTCGCATGCAATTAATATATTATATGACTTAGGACATATAGAATTATTTCAACGAGGAGTAAAGCCACTAATAAAGCTAGTTTATGTACTTAGAGAAAGTCGTAATTTAACTTCAAATGCGCAATTAATATTGAATTCTCCAGTAGATCATCTACCTCTCATACAAGCAAAACAAGTTGATACACTTCCGATAGAAAACGTATTTTGGCTTAAAGACTATAATGAATTAAATTGGGATTTTGGACATATATTTAAATTTTCATATAGTTATTTTGACCACTTGAAAAGAGTCCCAGAATATGAAAATATCACGTTAGATAAATTCCGTTGTATTATTAATGAGTAACAGGTTCTAAATTTAAATAAGAGTAAATGGCACAAATTCATAAGGTTTAGTAACATATTAATAGAAATACGAAATTCTTCTGTAATAAGGGACTTAGTTTAAGTCTCTTTTTTTGTTAGTAGTATATTGTTTTTTCAAATATGTAAGATTTTACATTAGTATGAGACTTTTACTTATTATGTAAGTAGGCTATACTATAATACATATATTTTAAAATTGGAGCGAATAAAGACGACATGGAATTAGTGAAGTTAGAAAAAGTAATTGAAATGAAAAAAGAAGAATTATTGAATCTAGTCTCAAATTATGGACTTCAACATGAAAAAGTAATAGAACTCAGCCAAGAAATAGATAAATTAATAAATTGGTTTATGTTTTTAAAATAGAAAGAACTATGACGTGAGTTGAATATGTTATAGTTCTTTTTTATTCATATATATTGTCTAATTTCTTACAGAATGCGCAAGCTGCTAGTCGACTATGATAATTTTTGGTTATAATAATAAAGGAATTATTAATTGTATCGGTTAGGAGCACAGCAAATATGAAAACAGTCGTTGTCATCGGTGGAGGTATTACTGGACTTTCTACTATGTTTTATTTGGAAAAATTAAAGAAGGATTATAATATGGATTTAAATTTAATCCTTATTGAGAAAGAAGAGTATTTAGGTGGTAAAATCCACAGTGTGGAAGAAAATGATTTTATTATGGAATCTGGAGCAGATTCTATCGTAGCTCGTAATGAACATGTTTTGCCGCTTGTAAAAGATTTAAATTTAGAAAATGAAATGGTATATAACGAAACAGGTATTTCTTACATATACTCTGATAACATATTACATCCAATTCCTGTTGACACTATATTCGGGATTCCTATGAGTGTTGAATCATTATTTAGCAGTACGCTAGTCTCAAAAAAAGGGAAAGTCGTTGCTTTAAAAGATTTTATTACGAAAAATAAGGAGTTTACAAAGGATACATCACTTGCTGTATTTTTAGAAAGTTTTTTAGGGAAAGAGTTAGTGGAAAGACAAATTGCACCTGTGCTTTCAGGTGTATATTCCGGTAAATTGAATGAGCTTACAATGGCATCTACGTTACCATATTTACTTGAGTATAAAAATAAATACGGAAGTATTATTAAAGGTTTTGAAGAGAATAAAAAACAATTTCAATCAGCAGGAAATAAAAAGTTTGTATCATTTAAAAGGGGACTATCAACGATTATTAATCGCTTAGAAGAAGTGCTGAAGGAGACTGTCATTAAAAAAGGTGCTGTAACAACAGCGATAAGTAAAAAAGGGGATCGATATGAGGTTTCTTTTACAAATCATGAGACAATACAAGCTGATTATGTCGTTTTAGCAGCTCCACATGATATCGCACAAACTTTATTACAGTCTAATGAGTTAAATGAGCATTTTAATAAATTTAAAAATTCATCGCTTATAAGTATTTACTTAGGTTTTGACATACTAGATGAACAACTACCGGCTGACGGCACAGGTTTTATCGTAATGGAAAACAGTGATTTACATTGTGATGCTTGCACATGGACAAGCAGGAAGTGGAAACATACATCGGGTAAACAAAAGCTATTAGTAAGAATGTTTTATAAGAGTACTAATCCAGTGTATGAAACGATCAAAAGTTATAGTGAAGAGGAATTAGTACGAGTAGCTTTACATGATATTGAAAAGAGTCTTGGAATTCAAGGTGAACCAGAAGTAATTGAAGTTACAAATTGGAAAGGTTTAATGCCGAAATATCATTTAGAACATAATCAAGCTGTTCAATCATTACAAGAAAAATTGGCCGCTCTTTATCCTAATGTATACTTAGCTGGAGCTTCATATTACGGTGTAGGAATTGGTGCTTGTATTGGAAACGGAAAGAATACTGCCAATGAAATAATTGCGACATTGAATGAACAGTAAAAATAATAATATTGAATACATATGTAAATAAAATGTCCCTCCAACATAATGGAGGGACATTTTATTTGTAATTATTTCACATTAATTGCAATCTTTTTATGAGATGTTTTATTCTCTTTAATAGTTAAAGTTATTTTTCCGGATTCCTCAAAGGAATACGGTGAGAGTTGATAAAGTTCTTTAATATTATGTTCTTCTTGTAATTTATTTGTAGGTATTATTGTTATATTAGGCTTCCATGTTTTCTGTTTGCCTGAAGGGTAGTCTACTATTATTTCTGGATTATTTAATTGTAATGTTTCCCAAGAGACAAAATACAGTTCAACTTCTGCATCTTTTTTTAGTAATTCCTCTGAGAAATAACCAAACTCACCAACATTACCGAAAACAGTGAAATTTTGATTTTGTAATTTAATATCTAAATATCTAGGCTGATATGTTGCTGCGTGATACATTCCGTATGAAAGAGAGAGTGTGGCAGCGATTAATATACCAACTGAAAATGTCTTAAAGCTATTTCCTTTAAAACTTGTCATCATAAATGAGCTTGGTGTGAATTTTTTTGCGAATAAAAAAATGAGTAAAATGAGCAAGAGGGATAAGCCGATGAAAATATACATAGGAATTTTACACCTCCATAATAAAAAAACTTATTTTCTATATTTTAACATGAATGTATGGATTAGGTTGTTGTTTTAGAAGGGAAAGGTGGATATGTTATCGAAATTATAAAATAGCTTAGTACGAGCGGAGTGATAGAAATGAAAAGAATAAAACATATTTTTAAGTGAAGATGAGAAAAGAGTAACAGGAGGGGGTGTAATTGTTACGTACTCTTGAAGCGAGAGAACGAATTGGGAAGAAGTGGGATAGTACAGAAGTATATCCTTTCGTTAATGAGTTAGATACTCTTCTAAGAGAAACTGGGTTTTCAAGTGTAAACTGGAGACAAACAGCTCCATGTCATTGGGCGTTAGTTGCATATAAATAGAAAATGAGGAAAAGCGGCGCTAGAAATATTTGATTTGTGGGACATTGAGGACTTTCCTAATTATAAATACTTTTTCTGCTATAATAAATTAGTAGAGAGAAAGGAGTGATCCTATGGTTATGGCATTTCCTATATTAGAAACGGAACGCTTGCGCTTAGTTGAAATAGAACAATCTTATTGTCAAAAAATATATGAAATATTCTCATTGGATGAGGTAACGTGTTATTACGGTATGAATTCTTTTACTGAGTTTGGACAAGCTTCACGTATGATTGAATCTTTTTCGAAAAATTACTTTGAGAAAAAGGCAATGCGTTGGGGCATTGTATTAAAAGACACAAATACTTTAGTAGGAACAATTGGATTAAATAATTTACAACTTTGGAGTAAACGCTCAGAGATTGGATATGATTTGCATCCTCGTTATTGGGGGAAGGGTTATGCTTCTGAAGCTGCTCGAGAAATTATTACTTATGGATTTCGAGATTTAGGATTATTTAGAATTGGAGCTATTACATATCCTGAAAATATAACTTCGTGTAATATGTTATCTAAATTAGGTTTTCAACAAGAAGGGCTGTTACGTGGATATATTCATCAAGGAAATAAACAACACGATGCATTAATGTATTCTATTGTACGAACAGATGTAGAGGATATTCATTATTAATAAAAAGCCCCTCTTATTTAAAATAAGAGGGGCTTGTAAAAATCAACCTATTTTAGGTAATAAACGTTCTCCGCTTTTCATACTACTTTTACATAAAGGGCATTTAGGCTCTTCTTCAAATGAAAAGTTCTTTCTCATCCATCCTAAACAATCCTCTGATTCACATTCCCAAACAGGGGTTTGTTCTGGTGGTACTTCTGCTACATCGTTCTTTCGATTGCGATACATGTAACCACTCCTTTTATGTAAAAATTTTTAGTTATATATTAAAAAGGTTGTTACCAGCTCGGTTAACAACCTTTTTATTGATTGAATTATAGCTTTACAACGTTTTTAGCTTGAGGTCCACGGTTACCGTCTTCAACTTCGAAGCTAACTTCTTGACCTTCGTCAAGAGACTTGAAACCGTCGCTAGTGATAGCTGAGAAGTGAACGAATACATCGCTACCGTCTGCAACTTCGATGAAACCGAAACCTTTTTCGCTGTTAAACCATTTTACTTTACCTGTTAATGTCATGGTAATGCCTCCTAAAATTTAAAAAGATTACAATATGATCGGCCTTATTCGATTGAAAATAAAAGTTCACATATTATCAAAAACCCATAAGGAGTACAAAATGTTCCTGATTGATACTTGATAATATGCAAAGAAAATATAGTACTAAATTGACCTTAATTACTATCTTACAACAAATGGTGGGAAATAGCAAGTGCTGGTAATACCAGTGAGTAATTTGGGCGATAATGGTAAAAGGCGCAAAGACATCTTTTTTATTTATATATTATTCCTAATCTGAATGTATTCCAAACAGAAATCATTTATATAAAGAAGTATGTTTAAGGGAAATGATATATATATTTTAAGAATACAGATGATTACAATAATTAGGAGGATAGAATATTGCAAAATAAACAATTTAAAATAATTGAAGCAGCAAAAGAAGGAAGAAGAAAAGTTCATCCTGTTTTCGCTGTCATACTTGCTATTGTATTTTTAACTTTAGGTGAATTATTTATGTTATTTATGCTGTTTTTACCGAAAACAGAAACAACCTTTATGAAGGCAATGTATAACAATATTGAGATGATATTAACGTTTGGCGGGGCTATATTTTTTGTGTTTTTATGGATTAAATTTGTTGAGAAAAGATCATTTTCATCTATTGGTTTTTGGAATGAGCAATGGATGAGAAAGTATTTGAGAGGGGCACTATTAGGGTTTATTTTCATTTCGATACCAGTAATTTTACTCGTATTAACAGGAAATGTAAAACTACAAATGCAAGAAATTACGCTGACAGCTATATTTGGTATTGCAGGGTCTTTAGTCGCATTTTTAATACAAGGGGCCACTGAAGAAATTGTTGTACGAGGTTGGTTATTCCCAGTTCTTTCTGTTAGAAGCCGTATATGGATTGGGATTGTTGTGACGTCCTTTTTATTTGGTTTTCTTCATTTGCTTAATCCAGGAATTACAATTCTTTCAATATCGAATATAATATTAGTTGGTGTATTTGCAGCATTTTACGTTTTAAAAGACAGTAGTCTTTGGGGGATATGCGCGTGGCATTCAATTTGGAATTGGGCGCAATATAACGTCTATGGCTTTGCTGTTAGTGGAATGACGATATATTCAACACCACTATTTAAACCTGTAACAAATGGCAATGAAGTCCTTCATGGAGGCTCATTTGGGATTGAAGGTAGTATTATTACAACAATAATGCTTTCTATCGCTTCAATTGTTTTATGGAGACAGTTATGGGGGAGAAGAGCGAAACAACGAGATTTTAGTTAATAAAAGTGGGGGAAACTATGGGGATTATAGCGTTTGAGGGAGCGAGTGCTGTTGGTAAGAGTAGCACATGCCGTAAACTAGAAAACAATTATGGAGCATTCATTATACCTGAAGTGAATTTTTTATTTGAAAGACCAAAAAATGAACATGGAACATGGTATTTTGAAAAACAAGTAGAGCGCTGGAATATAGCAGTGCAAAAGTCGCAGCAATATGAATTAGTAATACTTGATGGGGATATATATCAGCCACTTAGTTATAATTGGTGTTTTCATTTTGATATATTTAATCAGCCCTTATCTTTAATAGAAAACTTTTATAAAGAAAAGATGATAAATAGGGAAATTGGTTTTCCAGATCAATATTTTTATTTGTACACGAATGATGAAGAACTTAGAAAACGGAAAGAATTTGATGAGACGAGAAGCAGAAGAAACTTTGAAAAACATTTACATATATCAAAACCGTTGCGGCGTTATTATGAAAATTTAAATACCGTCACAGACGGGTACTGTAAATTGATTGAAGCAAAAAGTATAAAGTCGAATGAATTAGAAATTGTGAAAAGTTTAAACAGCTTAAACGTATGTGAAGATAGACGTTTTGATGTTTCGAGGTTAGATGCTATTACGGAGTGGTTACAAGAACATCGTGCATAGTATGAAAACAACGAGTGTCATAAATGGCACTCGTTGTTTTTTATGCATATGTAAAATTCGAATTATATATTATTTTTAAAATTTGTAAGTTTGCTGTTTCATTTTTTTTAATAGCGTTTGTATATTTAGGTAAGAAAAGTTGAGAAGGATAAACTGGTAGTTCACCACAAATATCAATTCCATAAACAGATTTATTCATAATGACAGTATGAATAGATTTTAAAAGTTTAGGTAGTTTCATATGTCCTTGATCCCAATTTGTAATAGTTACTTTTGGATCTAAAACGTCTTTATCAACACTTACATGTATTATTTCTGTATGAATATGTGAAAGGAGTGTATATACGGATATTTCATGGGATATGTCTATCGGGAAAACTTCTACGCATGAACAATCATTAGAGTGAATTGTTAAAGAAGAAGGACCAATAATAATTACTTTCTTTAATTTATGATTATTTTGAAGAGCAAACGATACCCATGGCCCACAGGAAATAAGAGTTTGTTTATTCATTCCTTTTAAGTTCATATCAGTATGATGGTCAAATAGTATAAGGCTAAATGGTTTTTTAATTTCTTCTAGTAATAAATAAGATACATAATGATAATTTCCAAAACCAATAAAAGTAATTCCTTTTTATATGCATTAAAGAAGGGTTTTCACAATACAGATTTGAGTGCTCTAAATGAGTAAAATCAATATCTTCATGAGAATAAGAATGTAGTTTATTTTGTAATAAATACGTATCATCAAAGTTTAAAAATGTTAAACCGTTATACAATAAACTCATATTTATTCATCTCCTTTAAATATTAGGCTAACATTTATTTTTATAAACTTAAAATGAAATGCTTAAAGTAGAATTTGCATTTGAAAAAGAAGGTATTTTTAGACAGAATAATCTTTCAATTTACAAAGAAAAGAAATACAATATAAGGAAATATACATATGATTTAGGAAATAGTAATCATGTAATAGAGTTATCTAGTATTTACGGTAACTGGTAGTAAGGTTCAAAATCAAGCTGGGATAAAGAAGTTAGGTGGGAGATCAATCGCCTGTATAAGGTAGATTAGTTCAACTAGTATTTATTGTATCAAGTATAATTTTTGAAGGGGGAATAAATGAAAACATGAAAAAGATTATAATTTCAGATCTTGATGGGACTTTATTAAGAAGTGATAAAACAATTTCAGAGAAATCTATTAATATTTTAAGGGAGTGCAAAAATAATGGAGACGAACTAATTTTTGCTACGGCAAGGCCTCCAAGAGCTATAAACCAATATATTCCCAACGTGTTAAAGAATGAGATTATTATTTGTTATAACGGAGCGCTTGTTCTTAAAGGTAATGATATTTTATATGAAATGAAAGTTTCTAAAAATAACGTTTTAGAGATTATAGAAATAGCAAAAAAATATAATCTCCATCAGATTTGCCTTGAAATAAATGATAAACTGTACTCAAATTTTGATGTTACTGATTATTTCGGTAATGTACTGTGTGAAGTTATGGATATTAGAGAGTTGAACTTTGAAAAAGCTTCGAAAGTAATAGTTTGTACGAAAGGACCAATAAATGAGGATTTCACTAAAGAATTGCCTATTGAGTGCAATGCAGTCATTACAGATGACGGAACATTGTGTCAAATCATGCATGCAGAAGTTTCGAAGTGGAATAGCATTCAACATGTTCTACAGCATCTAAATCGAGACGCATCTGAAGTGATTGCATTTGGAGATGACTACAATGATATGGAAATGATAGAGAAGTGTGGGATTGGTGTAGCGATGAGTAATGCTGTTGAGGAATTAAAATCAGTTGCTAAATTTATTGCGAAAAGTAACGATGAAGATGGCGTTGCTACATTTTTGGAAAGTAATAGTTATATTTATATTAATTAGTATGAAAAAAATATGCTACACCTGCTTTTAATAGATAGAAATTATGAAAAGGGATATTTGGGAGGAAACAAGCGAGATGAAAACACTATTTAAAATAATCGGTATTATAGCTGGTATGGCAGTAATTGGAGTAGGTTTAACATATGGTATGCTGTATTATTTAAATAATAGTAAACCAGCTGCGAAAAAGACAACACCAGCAGCTCCCGCAATAGAAGTGTTAGCTGATATTAATGTAAAAGCAGAAGAGGCGAAGCTTTTAGAAAATGGCAATCATTCATTACCAAATAGCGGTTTTAATAAAAATTTTAAATGGACAGATGAGCACATACAGACAGCATTACATGAAATGGCACATCAAAAAACGAAAGCCGATCAAAAGTGGGGCTATATTTTTATCACACAAGAACGTATTGAAAGTTTAATTGATATTGTAAAGAGCAATGATCTTGTACAGGGAAGTACATATGTTGACATTTTAGAACGATGGAAACAAGGAAAATATGAAAAAGTCGATGCGGATCACAATAAGATTTGGAAATTGCAAAGTGGGAACTTAGGAGAAGGGAAAGGAATAATGTCAGAAGCAGAACAAAAAGAATTAATTAATCAAGTGTTTATGCAAAAAGGTACATATTCGGGTAGCAAATTAATTGCAGGTGGGGGACAGGCTAATAAATAATATACTTAGCAATGAAAGAGAGTAAGTGCTTTTTAGGCAGTTACTCTTTTTTGTATGCACTTTTTTAATATTTTTAGTCTCGCTCTAGTAAGGAAAGAAACGACTGTAGTACCGGGGAGATCCATCTAGATTTATGATAGATTACATGACTTTGAATAACGGCTGGAGTTTCGATAGGCTGAAAACATAGTTGTTCTTTTTGACAACTTTCTTGTACAACAATATAAGGAAGAATTGAAATGCCTAACTCACACATAACGGATTGTTTAATTACTTCAACATTGGAAGTTTCAAATGTTTTATCTGGAATATTCCCGCTTTGATGTAAAAAACGATCTACCATCGGTCTATAGCCACAGCTTTGTTCTGTAAAAATAAACTGGGTGTCCTGTAATAACTGGAATGGATTTGCGTGTGCAGAGGAATAAGCCGGTAAAATCCATCCAAATGTTTCATTACTAAAAGTACGTGTAATAAAATCATTATGTTCTATACTTTCTCCAATTAGGAAGATAACATCGCTTTCTCCTTCACGTAGCTTTTTCATTGCTTGCTCGTTTGTATTTGTTTCAAGAACGATATTCACTTTCGGATTTTCTTGTTTGTAAGTACGTAATAATTGTGGTAACCGGTACACTGCTAATGATTCGTTAGATGTAATCGTTAATGTTCCCTCTAAATCATCACTATTTTGAGGGATTTCTTGCGCTTTTTCATAAATAGCAAGTAATTCTAATGCATACGGATGAAATTGATGACCCGCTTTTGTAAGAAGTACTTTTTTGCCTAATCGATCGAAAAGAGGAATGTTTAAATCGTTCTCTAATGCTTTCATATGCGTTGTTACAGTAGATTGGGCATAACCTAACGCATGAGCAGCTTTGGAAAAACCGCTGTGCTTAACAATGGCACAAAATGTTTTAACATGTCTCATTTCCATAAATGATACCTCTTTTATTATCATGATTTGTGAATGATTATATCATGTATTTCAATTTTTCAAATGAATAAATTTCTTTTAAAATGAAGTTGTGAAGAAATTTATTCAAGCGATATTGGAGGAGAAAAGATGATTGAAAAGGGCTATCATGTAGCTGTTGTTGGGGCTACAGGTGCAGTAGGGCAGAAAATCATTGAACTGTTAGAACAAGAAACAAAGTTTAATATAGCTGAAGTTACATTACTTTCGTCAAAACGGTCCGCTGGTAAGGTAGTGCAATTTAAAGGACGAGAGATAATTATACAAGAGGCAAAAACAACTAGTTTTGAAGGTATAGATATTGCCTTTTTTAGCGCTGGGGGAGAAGTTTCTAGACAATTTGCCAATCACGCAGTCTCTAGTGGCGCAGTCGTAATTGATAACACAAGTGAATACCGAATGGCACATGGTGTACCTCTCGTTGTTCCAGAAGTAAATGCGCACACATTAAAGGAACATAACGGTATTATTGCAGTTCCGAATTGTTCAGCATTACAGATGGTAACAGCTCTTCAGCCAATACGAAAATCATTTGGTATAGAACGAATTATCGTTTCAACGTATCAAGCTGTATCAGGCTCAGGAATCCATGCGATTCATGAATTAAAAGAACAGGCTAAATCAATGCTTGCAGGTGAAAAGTTTAAGAGTACTATATTACCAGTGAAGAAAGATAAAAAACATTATCCAATTGCGTTTAATGTACTACCACAAGTAGATATATTCACAGATAATGATTTCACATTTGAAGAAGTAAAAATGATTCAAGAAACGAAGAAAATTTTTGGAGACCAAAACTTGAAAATGGCAGCTACTTGTGTGCGTGTTCCAGTTGCATCAGGACATTCAGAATCGGTTTATATTGAACTTGAAAAAGAAGCAACTGTTGCGGAAATCAAAGAAGTACTGCTGGATGCACCAGGTGTTATTTTACAGGATAACCCTAGTGAACAGCTGTATCCAATGCCATTATATGCAGAAGGGAAAATAGATACATTTGTCGGGAGAATTAGAAAAGATCCTGATACACCAAGAGGCTTCCATCTTTGGATCGTTTCCGATAATTTATTAAAAGGTGCGGCTTGGAATTCAGTTCAAATCGCAGAGACGTTGGTGGAAAAGGAGATTATTTAGTATAGACATACACATGTATTATAAGAACTAGGAAACTAATGATTATAAAAGTATCCTAGTTCTTATTTTAGTGAGAATTTAATATAAATTAGTTTTTATAGTATTTTTATAAATATCCACTTTATTCGCAGAAAATATTAAAGTTGTAGGTTCTTCATTAATAGTAAGATTTATATGAATTGTTAAAGGTAGTTCAAGTTTTTTCACTACATCTTCTATAGCAATATACTCATCTTCTATTTCGTTATAATAAACAACAGAACTAAGGAATACCTCGTCATTTTCAATATTAATTTCACACATCATAGAGAATTTCTCGCCATTATGTAAGAGTAATTTGCCTAGTACTATTGAACCGTTTAACTCTTCTGTAAAATTAGAAGTTGCCGCTGGTTTCACCCATGTTTCATCACGTTCTTCGTTTTCTTCTTCATCTATTGCCCATTCCCATATTGGGTTTTATTTTAGGTCCTCAATAGTTAATTCATCAATTGGTTTGCAATTACTCATAAATATATTCTCCTTTTGTTCTGATAAGTAAGTTTCTTAATTTCATGAACTAGATGATTGCTTATAAATGGGTTCAATAGAGTGTGTTGCTCATTTGATATCAAACTAATTTATTACGGAAATCTGCTATTACGGTAATATTAACAAGGTTTTAATTAGCTAGCAAATAATTATTAGTTGAGATTTTTCAAAAGGGATGACGTGAAGGGAAGATAGTGAAAAACATCAAGAATGAATAAAATTCATTTGGTATGATATGGATATATTCAGTGTGAGGGGGAATTATAATGTATAAAGTAAAAGGGTATTTTTCATCATTAAAAGGAAGCCATTATGAAATTGGAAAACAGCAAGGGGAATTTGTAAAAAATCATCTGTACCTCATTCCACAATTTATGCAGGAAGAACATTTAATATTGGATAACCATTGGACAGAATCTAGAAAAATACTAAATAAATATTGTCCAGGAATAAATGAAGAAATTGAAGGCTTTTGTGAAGTGTTAAAAATTCCTTCTAAAAATATGATGTATTATTATCAAACACTATTAAAAGCAGGTTGTAGTCATTGTGCAGTATTGCCTAAAAAAACTGATTTAGAGCATACATATGTATTAAGAAATTATGATTTGTCACCAAAAATTGATGATATGCGTTTTTGTTCGACGCATGTTGAAGGTGCGTATGCACATAGTGGTTTTTCTACTCAATACTTTGGCCGGACAGAAGGAGTGAACGAGCATGGATTATCTGTTACATTTTCAGCATGTGGGCAACCAGTAGGAAATATTGAAGGTTTAAGAAAGCCAATGGTAAGTGGTTTACAATGTTTTGCGGTAATTCGAGTATTATTGGAGAAATGCAAAAATGTACAGGAGGCTAAGTCACTAATAGACGAAATGCCAATTGCAAGTAATATTAATATTATTGTAGCTGATCCTTTAAATGCAGCACATATTGAAATATTTGACGGATATAAATCCATAACAACGATTGATGATGACAATCAAGCTTTTATCGTATCAACAAACCATGCAGTTAGTTCATCTATTCAGAAATTAAATAATAGGAAATTAGAACAGTCTACAAAGAGATATCACATTTTACATGAACATTTAAATCGAAATGAAAAGTTGAGCATGGAGTCTTTAAAAGGATTAGTAGAAGAAGAATATCCTGTAGGGCTGACTGTACATAATTATGAAGAATGGTTTGGGACTTTGCATTCTGTATTATTTGATTTACAGGATTGTACAATGAATATTTGTTTCGGATCGCCACTTTTAAATGATTGGTATTCATTGAAAGTAGGAGAAAGTCTTCCGTTTATTGAGGTGAATGTGAATTTTAAAAATAAAGCTTATGCTGACTTTTGGAGAGAAGAGAAAAATGATTTGATTCCTAAAAGGTAAAAAGGTATGTAGGAATAAGATGGTAACATGAAATGGAGTGGAAATATATTGGAGGGGATGTCATTGTTGGAAGGTATATTACCAATTGTTATTATTTTTGTTCTGGTTATCTCAATGTATGTTACTTATCAAAAAAGAAAAAAAGCGGGGATAAAAGGGTTAAAAAGTTCATTAACTTCTATTTGTTGCTTTTTAATTGCAATCTTAAATTTGTTTGCATATTGGTTTCGTTTTGGCGGTGTTTTTACGTGGCTAGTCTCAATTGTATTGTTGCTAGTGGGGGCGTATTTTACAAAGTATATTCCAATCTCAAAAAAGGTACACTAAAATTATATGAGTTTATACGTATCGGTTTTATTTCATAATGAAAAGAGATTATTCTATTAGGTCGTTGTGCAGCGGCTTCATAGGATAATCTCTTTTTATGCTTTTTTTTGTAGAGAATGTACTGTTATTTTTAGTTGCTCAATAAATTCCCGGGTAGAAGCGCACATATATTTATCTTTTCTATAAATAAGTCCTATATCTATTGTTGGAGTGGGGTTTTCAATTTTAATAGCTTGTATGTGCTCACTTTGCAAAAAGTTTATATACGGTTTGGGTAACACTGTAATTCCCATACCTTTTGAAACCATTTGAATTAAAGATTCCATCGTACTAATTTCTAAAATTGGTTTTGGTTTAAAGCTAAAGTTTTGACAATAGGTCGTAAGTAATTCTGTTAAATAAAAGTTTTTTGGTAGAAGGATTAAAGGGTAGTTCTGTAATTCTTTGATAGACACGTGATCACGTTCACTTAAAGGATGACCGATTGGAATAACTAATGTAAGTTCACTTTTATATAGTGGGATAGAAACAATCTCTTTATCTTGCACTGGGAGAAATGTAATGCCAATATCTAATTCGTTTTGTAATAATTTTTCACGAATTTCTCCTGTACGAAGACCTAATACAGAAAGTTCAATATTCGGATATAAATTATTGAAATTTAAAATGGCTGGTGGTAATAAATAATTTACGACGGTTAACAATGAACCGATTGTTAAGGATCCATGCTGTAATCCGTTTAAATCTTGAATGGCAGAACGGGCTTGTTCGACTTCATGAAAGATTGTTTTACTGTGCGATAATAAAACTCTTCCTGCTTCAGTTAAAGATATTTTTTTACCAATTCGATCGAAAAGTGGCATGCCTATTTCATGTTCTAATGCACGTATTTGTTGGCTTAGTGAAGGTTGTGAAATATTTAATTTCTCGGCTGCTTTTGTGAAATGTAATTCTTTCGAAACAGCTAAAAAGTATTCTAATTGTCGTAATTCGATTGAAATCACCTCAAGTTTAATCATAGGATATACCTATCATTATTATATAAATAATTGAATTGAACAATGGTTTTGTGGGATTTATAATCACTTTATCAGAAATGGATTGATTAAAAAATTAGATGAGGTGAAGAAGAATTGTTGAAATCTAGCGTATTACCGGGCAGTTATTCACAAGTACTTCAAAAAAGGTATGAGGAGGCTGTACCGACAGGAATATATCATTTAACGCCTTTATATGTAAAAGAAGCAAGGGGAGCGATAATAACAGATGTAGATGGAAATCAGTTTATTGATTTTGCTGGTGGAATTGGTATGCAAAATGTTGGACATTGTCATCCGAAAGTTGTAAGAGCGGTACAAAAACAAGCAGAATCATTTATACATCCTTGTTTTCATGTAACTCCATATGAAAATTATATTACTTTAGCTGAGAAAATTAATGAGAAAGTGCCAGGTACAAGCAAGAAAAAAACGATGTTTGCCAATAGTGGTGCGGAAGCGATTGAAAATGCTGTAAAAATCGCACGTAAAGTAACAGGGAGGAGTAAAGTAATTTCGTTCGAACGAGGATTTCATGGGAGAACATTAATGACAATGTCCTTATCGACCAAAGAAAATCCATATAAAGCAGGATTTGGTCCGTTCGTTTCAGACATGTATATATTGCCGTATCCGTACTATTACAGAGCTGAAGAAGGAGTTTCTCTTGAAGAAGTGGATTCTCAAGTCATCTATCAGTTTGAAAAGTTTTTAGAAGAAGTATCACCTGAACAAGTAGCAGCAATCGTAATGGAACCAGTACAAGGGGAGGGTGGGTTTATTGTTCCTTCCATTTCATTTGTAAAACGATTACGAGAAATTTGTAATCAATGCGGTATTTTAATGATAATGGATGAAGTGCAAACTGGATTTGGCCGAACAGGGAAATGGTTTGCAACGGAACATTTTCATATAGAACCTGACATAATGACTTTGTCAAAATCAATTGCTGGCGGTTTACCATTAAGTGCTATTGTCGGTCGTGCGGAGTTGATGGACATTCCTGGGAGAGGACAAATTGGTGGAACTTTTGCCGGGAGTCCGTTATCATGTGCAGCCGGTCTTGCTGTATTTGAAATAATGGAAGAAGAAAATCTAGTTGAAAGGGCTCAGCAAATTGGAAATAGAATAATGTCACATCTACATCAAATGCAATTAAAGTACGAAGTGATTGGTGAGGTTCGTGGAATCGGTGCGATGGTTGCAATGGAACTTGTAACGAATCGCATAACGAAAGAACCTGCAAAAGAACTAACAGTAAAGCTAATTGAAGATTTTTGGAAGAATGGGCTTATAAGTATTGGAGCGGGGATATTTGATAATGTACTACGCTTTTTACCACCTCTAGTTATCTCAAACGAAGAAATAGATAGAGGGTTTGAAATAATAAATGAGTCTTTTGAAAAGTTGTGCCGCAATTAAGAGGAGGGATTTGAATGACTAAAGTATATGAAATCCTATCTTTAAATATAGGATTACCAAAAGAGGTTATGTATGGTGGGAAGTTAATTCAAACAGGGATAAATAAAAAGCAAGTAAAGGAACCTGTTTTTTTATCATTTTTAAAGTTTAATGGAGACGGACAGGCGGATTTAGTTCATCATGGAGGGGTAGATAAAGCGGTTTGTGTTTATACTGGTGACCATTATCCTTACTGGGAAAAAGAGTTGAATCAAGAACTTGTATATGGAGCTTTCGGTGAAAATATAACGGTAAGAGGAATGCGAGAAGAGGATGTTTGTATCGGGGACATGTTTCAATTTGGAGAAGCGATTGTACAAATAACGCAACCAAGACAGCCATGTTTTAAATTAGCGAAGAAATATAATATTCCAAAGTTGCCATTATATTTTCAAGATACAGGATACACAGGGTTTTATTTTCGTGTATTAAAAGAAGGGTGGGTATCACCAGTCGATACGTTAAAACGGCTGGAGTCTGATCCAAAAGGTGTTACAGTAGCGTTTGCTAATCGTATCATGCATAAGGAAAAACTAAATATTGAAGGATTAAAAAGAATTTTAGAAGTAAATGCACTTTCTACTAGTTGGAGAAAGACATTTGAAAAGCGTATGAGCGGAGAAGAAATCAATACGAAGGAGAGGCTTGAAGGAACGAAAGAATAAATTTTTTTTTTATAAATGGTGCATTTCTATTAGTAAAAGCTAATTAGAAAGCACTATTTTTATATAATAAACTAATTAATATTCAAAAATCCTAATATTAGTTTATTCGACTTATTTTTTAATAATCAAAACATAAAATAAATTAAACCATTGTTAAAAGTTTTATGATACTATATTGATTTGAAAGGCCTATTTTTTGAGAGCAGGTCATATAAGTATATCTAAATTAATGGAATCGACGTATGGAGGGACAACATGGGGAATGTTGAAAAAATGGCAAACTTTCTATTAGAAAAACCGAGAAGAGAACAGTTATTTCCTTTATTTGAAGAAGTGTTTGGGATTACAAGTCAAACATTGAATGATTTTTCGGAGAAAGGGTATTGGGATTATACATATAAAGCATTATCATTTTTACAAGATGATAAAGCGATTGCAAATGTTGCGGCATTTTCACTTCCGCTTTTAATTAATGGTGAAAAAATAAATGCAGCGGGTATTCAATCAGTAATGACACATCCGAATTATCGTAGACGAGGATTAATGAAACAATTGTTTAGTAAGATGATAGAGGAAATTGATGAGCAATGCGAGTGTGCGGTCTTGTTTACTGAAAATCCAGAACTATATAAACCATTTGGTTTTCAAATTGTGCAAGAATATTTGATGACAGTATCATACGAAAACAAGAGTGATAAAGATTCTCAACTTAAAAAGTTAGATTTTTATAATGAAGAGGATAGACAATTAATACATGAGATTATTGAAAATGGCCAAAGGCTTTCTAATAAATTTTCAACGTTAAATTACCGCTCTTCGTTTTATTTAAATATGTATGATTCAACATGGAATGAAAACCTTTATTATTCAGAGAAATTAGATGCGCTGATTGTTTTTACAGTAGAAAATCAAAAACTAAAATTATTTGGAGTATTTGCGCCGGTAATTCCGATTTTAGATGAATTATGTGAGGAAATCTCTGGGGAATTTACGGAGATTGAATTTTATTTCTACCCAGATCAATTAGGAATTGATGATGTACAATATACAGAATTACAGACTAGTAAGTATTTAATGGTTCGAAGTAATAAAGAATTAGATTTTAAAGGTTATAAATTCCCGGTATTAACTGAGTTTTAAATATTAATTTACATGCTTTTTTATTGAAGAAATATAGATACAAAACCGTATTCTTTTCATTAAGAATGCGGTTTTGTATTTACATAATAGAAAGCACATTTATTGACCGAAAAGTCATTAATGCTTATCATTTAATAATGTTAAATATTAATTTGCATAATATAATAAAAGTAAAGAAGAAATTACAAACTATAGGGTTTAAATAAGGAGGGATATGAATTATTCAGTGGTAATTTCATGGAAAAAGGAGATTATGTATGAAATCATTTCGCAAGTTATTACAGTATTTAAAACCATACATGTTCTTCGCTATTATTGGACCGCTATTTATGGTACTTGAGGTTGTGATGGACTTAATTCAACCGACTATTATGCAACATATTATTGATGTTGGGATTGCAAATAGGGATTTGAATTATGTAATAAAAATGGGGCTTCTTATGATAGGAGCAGCGGCACTTGGGTTAGTTGGAGGACTTGGGTGTATGATGTATTCTACAAAAGCAGCTGTAAATTTCGCTACAGACATACGAAGAGATGTGTTTACGAAAATAGAAACATTTTCTAGTGAAAATCGGGATACATTTGGAACCGGAAAATTATTAACGATTGTGACAAATGATATTACATCAATTCAATCGGCGATGACAATGACTTTACGTGTTCTCGTTCGTGGCCCTTTGTTATTTATCGGAAGTATAATTATTGTTTTTGTAACAGCGAGAGAGTTATTTCCAATATTACTTGTAGTTGTACCAATTTTATTACTGGCGATTATTTTAATTGCAAGTAAAGCGAGTGGAACGTTTAAAAATGTGCAAGAAGCATTAGATAAAGTGAATACAAAGTTACAAGAAAATTTATCTGGTGTACGTGTTATAAAAGCGTATGTAAGACAAAAATATGAAATTTCTCAGTTTGGAAATGTTAATACAAATTTAACGAAGATAAATATTCGAGCTGTGCAGCTTATTTCCTTAATGATGCCAATTATTATGCTAGTTGTAAGTGGTGGGATTGTCGCAACACTATGGATTGGTGGAGAAAAAGTATTTAATGGAACTCTTCAAGTAGGTGCGATTTTAGCATTTATTAACTACTTGAATATCATTTTAATGGCACTTATGTCTATTAGTATGGTATTTATTCAAATTGCTCGAGCTTTTCCATCTGCGGATCGTGTACAACAAGTTTTAAATACTGAAGTTGATATTATGAACGAAGCTAACGCAATTGAACCTGAGAAAATCGAGGGGAATATTGATTTTAAAGATGTTAGTTATAGTTATACGAAAAATAATGAATACGTTTTAAAAGATATTTCATTCAGCATACGTAAAGGTGAAAAAGTAGGGATTATCGGTTCTACAGGAAGTGGTAAATCTACTTTAGCTAAACTATTACCACGCCTATATGATATTGAGCAAGGTGAAATATGTATTGACGGAATAAATGTTAAGATGTTCGATTTACAAAAATTGCGTGCTTCAATAGGTTTTGTACCTCAAAAGGCATTGTTGTTCTCAGGAAGTATAGAAGAGAATTTACGTTATGGTAAAGAAGATGCAACACACGATGAATTGGAAACAGCAACTTCATCTGCGTGTGCGACTGAGTTTATAAACAAGTTGGAAGAATCGTATCATTATAATTTAACACAAGGTGCGACGAATTTATCAGGTGGACAAAAACAACGTGTATCCATTGCGAGAGCGCTTGTGAGAAAACCATCCATTCTTATATTAGATGATTCTACATCAGCAGTTGATGCGAAGTCAGAAGCCAACATTCAATCGGCATTAAGAACAGAATATAAAGGAACAACGACATTATTAATTGCTTCTAAAATCTCATCTATAATAGATGCTGATAAAATTCTCGTATTAGATAATGGTGAATTAGTTGGTGATGGCACACATGAACAACTGTTAGAACAATGTGATGTATATCAGGAAATTTATCTTTCCCAAGGTGGTAATTTGCATAAAGAAGGTGGGAAAGAACATGCGTAATTTTCAAGGGCAATTTGCTAATAAAGGTGGACGTAACGCACCTAAGAGTGGAAAAGTTAAAAATACTAAAGGAACTGTAAAGCGGATTTGGAACTATATGGGGTATGAAAAGGCTGCTCTAATGTTCGTTATATTTCTAGTATTTATTACGACATTACTTGGGTTATTAGGTCCATATTTTATGGGAGTAATTATAGATCAATATATTGTACCGAAAGATTTAAATGGTACGGCAAGAATGTGTATGTTACTTATTGCAATTTACGGTGTAACGGTGCTTTTAACATGGTTACAAACATTTGTAATGATTAATGTTGCATTAAAGACAATTCAAAAAATACGACAAGATATATTTGAGAAAATCCAAACGCTTTCATTACGGTTCTTTGATGTACGTTCTCAAGGTGATTTAATGAGCCGTGTGACAAATGATATTGATAACTTAAATCAAGCTTTGACACAAAGTGTTGTACAAATTATTTCATCAGCGTTAACATTTATAGGTGTAACGATTGCGATGTTTTCATTAGATTGGATTTTAGCGATTGTAACTTTAATTACAGTACCTATTATGTTTTTCGTTACAAAAAAACTAGTTGTTTATAGTGGCAAAAACTTTGCGAAACGTCAAAAGGATTTAGGGGAATTAAATGGATTTATCGAGGAAGCTATTACAGGTGCAGACGTAACTACGTTATACGGAAAAGAAAAAGAAACCGTACATAACTTTAATGAAATTAACGAACAGCTAAGAATTTCAGCAACGAAGGCTGAAACGTTTTCAGCATTTATTTTTCCAAGTATGAACTTTATTAATAACTTAGGAATGGCGCTTGTAATTGGAACTGGATCGGTAATGGTATTAAACGGAATGACAACAGTAGGTGTCATTGCAGCTTTTATTAATTATTCTCGACAATTTTCAAGACCACTTAGTCAATTTGCAACTTTAATGAATACGATTCAAGCGGCAGTTGCTGGAGGAGAACGTGTCTTTGAAATTATGGATGAAGTACCAGAAATTCAAAATAAAAAAGACGCATTCGTTGTACAAAATTTACAAGGGCATGTTGAACTTGAGAATGTTTCGTTTGGTTATGTGGAAAATAAAACGATTTTAAAAGAAGTGAGCCTTAAGGCACAGCCTGGAGAGACAATTGCTTTAGTTGGTCCAACGGGATCGGGAAAAACAACAATCATAAATTTATTGACTCGATTTTATGATATACAGCAAGGGAAAATTCATATTGATGGAAAAGATATAAAAGATTATGATATCAATTCTTTACGAAGTAAAATAGGAGTAGTTTTACAAGATACGTATTTATTTGCTGGGACAATTATGGATAATATCCGTTATGGACGATTAAATGCAAGTGATGAAGAAGTAATCAATGCAGCAAAGGCTGCATCGGCACATTCTTTTATTAAGCATTTACCGAAACAATATGAAACAGAGATTGCTTCAGAAGGGTCGAATTTAAGTCAAGGACAAAAACAACTTCTTGCGATTGCAAGGGCAATTTTAGCAGATGCAGATATACTAATTCTTGATGAAGCGACATCTAATATTGATACGAGAACAGAATTGCAAATTCAAGCAGGATTAAATAATTTAATGAGAGGTAGAACGAGTTTCGTAATCGCTCACCGACTCAAAACGATTGAAAAGGCGGATCAAATCCTTGTCATAAAGGATGGAAGTATTTTAGAAAGAGGGAATCATGAATCTCTTATGGAAGATAGAGGATTTTACTTTGAATTGTATACGAGTCAGTTTAAAATTTAATAATAATATTCATGTGGTGCGGTTTCTCTAGAAAAGAGAAACCGCATTTTTTATATTTGTAAACATAACTATCCAAATAGGCTTTTACTAAAGGGTTTAAATGCACCCCCGGTAATATATGTGAATAGTAATTTAAAGTTATGAAAACATCTTATTTCATCCTTATCTCAAACTTGGAATGAGTTTTGTTTGTGTGTTAAAACCGCTGACGCGGGATTAATCTGTAATAGCTTTGATTTCATAGCCTGAATTCGCGCGGTTCTTAATATACTGTGGATATGATGCACGATATTATGGTGTCTTGTAAATGTAAAATATTATACAAGCGATGAATTGGTAAAGAGTTAAAGTTAATAAGCTTAATTGCTATTTTGGGAAATTGCTTATTTTGATGATGAAAGTAATATGGTTCGAAACTAACAAAAAGGAGAGTATACAAGATGAATAAAAAAGGCCGAGCAGTCGTACTGCTGTCCTTTAATAGGCGGAAAAATATTCTAGTTAATAACTACGAATAAACAGAAAAGCTGCTTGTAATTTTATGAATTACTTTTCAAATCTACTTAATCATCCTACCTGAAAAATACTTATACTTGCAGATACAGTTGTTAAAGAGCCACCATCACTATTTGAGAGAGTGATAGTACCTGCTGAAGAAGTATTATTTATTAAAGTTAATGTTGAAGGAACAACTGTTGCTGTAAAAGCAACATTGCCTTGATTTATTGAATGGGGTGACCCCGTACCAAAACGTCCACCTGGAATTGGTGTACCATTTAGTGCAAAGGAAAACTGATTTTCACGAGAAGCTTCTAGTTGAAACTCTGCTACATATGTTCCTACTGTATTAATGATAATATTTCCAGTACCTGTTACATGGGTAAGGGAAGTTCCAATTATAGGTCCATTTGTATTAAAAGTAACATTCCCCCCTACTATAATTGACTGGTTAGTAGTATCAAAAACATATAGATAGTTTGTTAATCCTACACCGGCAGATCCAGTAGCCCCAGTAGCCCCAGTGGTTCCGGTAGTCCCAGTAGGTCCAGTGATCCCGGGTAGGTCCAGTGGTCCCAGTAGAGCCAGTGATCCCAGTAGCCCCCCAGTGATCCCGGTAGGTCCAGTGGTCCCAGTAGAGCCAGTGATCCCACAGTAGAGCCAGTGATCCCAGTAGTCCCAGTGGTCCCAGTAGGTCCAGTGGTTCCGGTAGTCCCAGTAGGTCCAGTGATCCCGGTAGGTCCAGTGGTCCCAGTAGAGCCAGTGGTCCCAGTAGGTCCAGTGGTTCCGGTAGTCCCAGTAGGTCCAGTGATCCCGGTAGGTCCAGTGGTCCCAGTAGGTCCAGTAGTCCCAGTGTGACCAGTTGGGTTATGGGGGAGAATAATATGATTAATACCTAAAAGCGGAAGTTTAATAAATATATTTTTGTTTTGATAATCTATCAAAATCACCTCACTAGTATGTTTGAAAAAATAGTAAAGTAATAATTTTTGTGGATATCTAATTTTCACATTATTAATGCAATTTATTTTGGACACAGTAAATAGCTATCGCGACTTTAGGATATTAGTTTTTAGACGAAATCTTAATAAAGTCCTTTTTAAAAGATAAAAAGCGCTGTTAAAGGCGCTCTGAGACAAGTTTTATGTTGAAAAGGAAATCCAGATATTATGTGCATATTATACTGTTTTAGAATGTCGTAGATTTTTTAATTAATAATAAAGCGATCTTATAAAATTAAAAAAATTGGATTACTAGATAGTCACCATACAATAAAATATGCTTGTTGGATATGAATGTGTGTCAAATCTACAAAAATATATTTTGGTGTGTATAAGAAAAGTTAAATGTTAATAGAATGACGGTGGAATAAATCTAGAAATGAATATTTATATAAGACCCTCATTAGAAAGTAAAGGCCAACAGAAAAAAGGGGGGATTTTACAAATTACGGGAAAATAATGAGTGGAGGATGGAAAAACTCCCCCCAATTATTGTTTCACTATTAAATTTGCAAAGATAATTAAAGGGTATCTGCTCATCTATACATGTTATGGAGATGCAAACGAAACAGTAGTTGAGTAGCAATAAGGAGATAAAATATCATTATTTAGAATGTGTAATTAAAGTGTTTATTAGAATCACGAGTTGTTAGCAAAAACTAGCGTCCTCAGTGACAGATGGTAGAAATAGTTTGCGTGGTATTGTAATAATCTCAAGCGCTATCTGCGTTGAATATAGGAGTATTTGAGTTAAATCTAAAGCGATTGTTAAAAGTATGATGAAGCCTGTAAGGATTACAAAACTCCTCCAAAAGAACAGTAACTTATATTATAGCGTATTTTTTAGTATTATTATAAATAGATTTTAAAGTGAATATTACGAAAAAAGCAAAACCACAACTAATGTTTTACGTTGTGGTTTTATTTTTTAAGTTCTTTGTTTTAGAAGATAGATAATCTAGAATTGAAAATTTTTCAAATGGATTACCATATTTTATTTCGGATCCAACATCAGGTGCTCAATGAAACGGTATGAAAGGTTATAGGCTGGTGATACGAGATTAAATAAGAGTGGATCTGTGTGCAGTAAGATTCCCGGCTCAGATTTCTACTAGAGAAAAGTAATTAGTTGGTGTTGATATGTTAATAAAAAACGGATGGGTGTGGAAATTAAATATTTATGACATTAAAGACAAAGAGCAGGAAATACAGATTGGTATTAAAAAGTACAAAAATCTAAAATTAGAATGAGCATTGAATTAGTGTATAACGATTGAAACGGCACTGAAGACTAATAAAACGGCCATAATGATGTTAAATAATTGGTTGTGTTTTATTAAGAGTTTTTGGAATATTGAACCAAATAAACTCCAACTAAATGTACTCATTAAACCGACTACACCTAGAAATAATGAAAAAAGTAGAAAACTTGAATATGAATTGTAGTAAGGGAGTATGAAAGTCGATACTACAGTCAGTCCGAATAATATCCCTTTAGGGTTAATGAATTGAAGAGAAATCCCCACTGTAAATAAGTTTTTATTAGCTTTTTCACTGGGATTCGTACTGCCTTTACTAGTGAGTATTTTAAAAGCTAAATATAACATATACGTTACACCTAAAATTTTTAAAGGGAATTCGATTATTGGTAAGATATTGAGTAGTACTACATTAAAGAAACTACATAAAGAAGTGAGGATGAAAAAGCCAAAAGATACTCCAAAGCAAAATTGCATGCTCCTCTTTAACCCGTGTTGATTGGCGTATGTCATAGCTAAAAAATTGTTAGGGCCGGGTGTGAAGCTACTTATAAAAACAAATAATAAAAAAGAAAATATAGGCATTTCAAAACCCCCTTATTATTTTTTGTATGTTATAATGACCGAAAAGAACAATATAACGTGTGCTTTTTATTATACATAACGGTCGTTATATTGTATATAGTGTGGGGGTTTTTTTATGGAAGAAATTCAACTTATTTTGGCGAAAAATTTAAAAACAATACGAGAAAAAGAAAAATTAAGTTTAGAAAAGGTTTCTCAATTAACAGGTGTAAGTAAAACGATGATTGGACAAATTGAAAGAGGAGAATCAAGCCCGACACTAACAACAATATGGAAAATTGCTAATGGATTGAAAGTGTCTTTTACTTCTTTAATCAATAATCCACAGCCTGATATAAAAGTTGTTTTACGGGATGATGTTCAAGTATTGTCTGAAGATAATGGGAAATATAAAGTGTATCCTTCTTTTCCTTTTCAAGATGATAGACATTTTGAAATGTATACAGTTGAAATAGAAACAGAAGGTGAATTAAGTTCAGAAGGGCATAAAGAAGGGGCAGAAGAATTTATAACAGTATTTGAAGGTGAATTGACAATAAAAGTGAATAATTGTCAATATACATTAAATAGTGGAGATTCAATTCGTTTTAAGGCCGATAGATCACACTCTTATCATAATTTAGGGAAATCTTTGACTCGATTAAGCATGACAATTTATTACCCAGCTACATAAGTGTGCATTTATATATAGAAAAGATAAAACCATCTATACAAGGTGGTTTTTATTTTGTGTTAAATTACAAAAAAAAGACACTCGTTTGAGTGCCAACATAGTATTGCTCTCGCGTATAGGATTGGAGTACGTTTCTCAAATACGTATTGAGAGATGGTTCGTAAAGGAGAAACTGTCTTCATATTTAATGTAACATCGGTAAGGGCGAGTGTAAATTGATAATGTATATACGGAAAAATTAGTATAGATAGTTTCTACTATGAATATAGTACAATATATTTTTTATTAGCTTCATCAATGTTATGTAATTATCGGAATATTCTTATCTTTATGGTTGATGTGATATGTAACACTTTAGTATTTAAGAATGTTTATTTTAAAAAAGATTGAATCATTTTTTAATCGATTCGTATAATTGTTAGTGAGGCATCTGTTGAACAACTGACAATTAACAATTGATAATATACCGAATAATTGAAGTGGACTTGTATTACGTGAATTTAAATTAGTAATTAAATTATTATTATAATTTGAAGTTGATATTACGGGGGAAAATAGAGCCGGAAGTAAGGTGGAAGGGTTTAATAGTAGTTATAAAAACGGTGAAATGTTTATATGTATGAATCATTTTGAAAGAAAAAAGAATAGTTATGAAATTATTCCTTAATAATAGAGTCATAATAATGTATGTTAGTTAAAAATATGTGGAATGAGGTATTGAATTGAAGCGGAATGATAAATTATCAATGAATAAAGGTAGGATAGGACCTGAGAATATTGGACCTACATTTCCAACTCTTCCACCAATTTATGTTCCAACTGGAAGTACAGGGCCAACAGGAGCGACAGGAGAAACGGGAGCAACAGGAGAAACGGGAGTAACAGGAGTAACAGGAGAAACGGGGGCAACAGGAGTAACAGGAGAAACGGGAGCAACAGGAGCAACAGGAGTAACAGGGCCAACAGGAGAAACGGGGTTAACAGGAGTAACAGGAGTAACAGGAGTTATTGGCCCCATAACAACAACCAATTTGTTATATTACACTTTTTCAGATGGAGAGAAACTTATATATACAGATTCAGATGGGATAGCTCAATATGGGACAACGAATATAGTAGCACCTAGTGAGGTTTCATATATTAATTTATTTATCAATGGAATTCTGCAACCACAACCATTTTATGAAGTTAGTACTGGTAAACTAACTTTATTGGATAATCAACCACCATCGCAAGGGTCTTCAATTATTTTGCAATTTATCATTATTAATTAAAAAAGACAGATCCTTAAATGATAAGGAATCTGTCTTTTTTGTTCTACATTAAAGTAGTTAAAATTAAGTGACGATAAATTCGATTGTGATTGGAATTCCGCCGTCTAATGCATCTCCGCCAGGAATTGTAATAGCGCCAGTAGGACCAGTAGTAACACTGGAGTTCACGCTTGGCTGAAGAATACCGTTTACATATAGGTTGTAATACGTGAAAATTGGAAAAGCAGTTGCAGTAGTACCCGCATCGTTTAAACAAGCTGTGGCAGCAACCGCAAAGGCTGCACCAGTTCCAGTTCCAGCTCCTAGTGTAGATGTGAATCTTCTAGATGCCATAAATGGTTGAATGATAGGCAGTTAATTCTCACTCCTATTAATATTTTATTGGAACAAAATATAGAATAACTTGTCCACTATATTGTATGAGAATTTTCTATAATAGAAACGGCTTCATGATAATAGAGGGAATACAATTTTAGTAAAGCTATAATTCTTGCTAATGGTAAAAAGTTACATTGTTACTTGTGGAATATATGTTTAGGGTTAATTAGAATTTTTGTATTCAAAGTAATATGTATTTTGGGGCTTAAGAGATAAACGTGGAAAAATAAAATAAACTCTTAAGTTTAGGTGTTTAATCTAAGCAGTCAATTATTAAAAACATATAATTAATATGTGAGTCATGAACATAATTAAGTAGCATTGTAAATCTTAATTGTTATTCATGTTTTCTATTCTAAGTTAAATATATAATCTAACTTCATTTTATACAGTAACATTTTTTATAGTGTTTAGAGTAGGGAAAAACTCAAATATAAGACAAGTAAGGAGGAAATAAATGTCACATAATAATTGTTTTGGTCATAATAACTGCAATCCGATAGTTTTCACTCCAGAATGTTGTAATAATCCACAAACAGTTCCAATTACTAGCACTCAATTAGGACAATTAATCACTTTACTAAATTCTTTAATTTCAGCTATTGCAGCATTTTTTGCAAATCCAAGTGATGCAAACAGATTAAATTTACTCAATTTGTTTACTCAACTATTAAATTTACTAAATCAATTAGCACCATCTCCAGAGGGTAATTATTTAAAACAACTAATTCAAAGTATTATCAATGTACTACAATCCCCTAATCCAAACTTAAGCGAATTACTTTCTTTATTACAACAATTCTACAGTGCCCTTGCACCATTCTTCTTCTCTTTAATTATTGACCCTGCAAGTTTACAACTTTTATTAAACTTATTAACTCAATTAATTGGTGCTACTCCAGGAGCAGGAGCAACAGGAGCAACAGGAGTAACGGGAGCAACAGGAGCAACAGGCCCGACAGGAGCAGGAGCAACAGGAGCAACGGGAGCGACAGGTCCAACGGGAGCAACAGGCCCGACAGGAGCAACAGGAGCAGGAGCAACAGGAGCAACAGGCCCAACAGGTCCAACAGGTCCAACAGGTCCAACTGGTGCGACAGGAGCAACAGGCCCAACTGGTGCAACAGGCCCAACAGGCCCAACAGGCCCAACAGGAGCAACAGGTCCAACAGGCTTAACAGGAGCAACTGGTGCGACTGGTGGCGGAGCTATTATTCCGTTTGCTTCAGGTACAACACCATCTGCGTTAGTTAACGCGTTAATAGCTAATACAGGAACTCTCCTTGGATTTGGATTTAGTCAGCCTGGCGTAGCTTTAGCGGGTGGAACAAGTATCACATTAGCATTAGGGGTAGGTGATTATGCATTTGTAGCACCACGCGCAGGGACTATTACGTCATTAGCAGGTTTCTTTAGTGCAACAGCTGCATTAGCTCCATTATCACCTGTTCAAGTGCAGATACAAATATTAACTGCACCTGCAGCAAGTAATACGTTTACAGTACAGGGTGCACCTCTATTATTAACACCAGCATTTCCAATAATAGCTATTTTGGACACAGCATCAGGGATCATTGCTGAAAATATTTCAGTAGCCGCTGGGGATAAAATATTATTATATGTATCATTAACAGCAGCAAGTCCAATAGCTGCAGTTGCTGGATTTGTAAGCGCAGGTATTAATATCGTCTAATTTGTTACAATGTTTAATTGAAAATTAAACAGGGATTTGTATATAGTCCTTCCTAATTTAATTAGGAAGGACTATATTTTTTGTGGGAAATTAGAAATAAATCAATTGAAAAGTTACTCTTTGTTACGTGGGTATAAAAGAAAAATTCAAATTTATGATTTACACTTTATAGTTCATGGAATAAGAAATGCCTTTTGAAAAAATCCCCGTCAGCAAAAAAAGATGAATTCTATTAAAAATAGAATTCGATAGTATCAAAAGGCCTTATTATATCAGTATTTGTAGCATGTTTATTATTAACTAGCCCCAAAATTAGCCCCATTTTCTGTTAAACTCTGGCTAAATAACTCTACTGACATGGATTCTAATTCCTTTAATACATGACCATAAATTCCATAAATCATTTGTGGAGAATTCCCTAAACGTTCGGCAATCACTTTTACATTTAAACCTTGATTTAATAATATAGTGCAATGTGTATGACGTAAGCCATGTATTGTTATAGCAGGAAGCTTTGTTTTATTTAATACTCTTCTAAATGCATAAAAAACACAGCCATCTGTTATAGGTTTTCCGGTTTGGTATGATGTAAATACAAAAGAATCGTCTTTTAGTTTGTATCCAAAAGACAACATTACCTTCATACACCATTTTCGGTATATCTTTAATTGATTTACTAATACATCATCTATTAAAATTGTTCTATAGCTATTTTTCGTTTTGGGTGATCGTATACCTTTATTATCCCTAGTGCGTTCAATAGTTATTGTTTTATTATCAAAATCAATGTTTTTCCACTGTAAACCACAGGCTTCGCCTCTACGAATCCCTGTGTATGCAACGGTTAATAAAAATGTATAGTTTGTGGCATTTTCTTCGCGTTTAGCTATTGTTAAAAATTCAACTAATTGCTCAGGTGTGAAATAATTATTGTTTTCTTCTTTAATAGTTTCATGATTTGAAAGTTTGATTTTTGTGAAGCGATTGCGAGACAATATTTCATCTTCTACAGCTGCATTAATAGCAATCTTGAAAAGGCTGTGGAATAAATGAACTGTACTTGGCTTATACTTCTTTTCAAGTACATTTAAAAATTCTCTTTTATATGTTGTTCTATCCAAAGTTTGTAACTTGAAATGGCCAAGCAACGGTTTCATTTGTAAGCGGATGGCCATTTCACGTTGCGCCCTAGATGCTGGTTTCCAACTGTTTTTATAGGTGGTATACCAAATATCCAACCACTCTCCAATGGTTAGTTGATCATATTCAACTTGTTTAAATTCACCACGTAGTGTTGTAACTTTCACTTCTAAAAGAGATTTGATGGCTTCTTTTTCTGATTTAAATCCACTTTTTTTCTTCTCTTTTCTTTTTCCTGTGTTGTCATAATACTTGTGACGATACATCCACAGTTTTTCATTCTTTGTATTGAAATAATAGTATATTTCGGGTTCTTTTGCTGATTTGTGTAACTTCACCATTACCATTCCTTTCATTGCTTTGGCTGGCGTATGCATAGGAATGGATAGGTATTGGATTTATTCAAAAACATGTGTAAATTTAGTTTTGTGCTTTAAGCATGATATTTGCCATTTCGTTTAGGAGGCGTAGATTGGAGTCGTTCAATTTATTTAATGTATCTATCATTTGTTTTTCAAACTTTATTTTTTTTTCTAACTCTTCCCAGTGTTGTTCCCATTTTCGTTGAGTTTCTTCCTCTATTTCTTTATATTCCTCTGTTTTCTTCCATTCTTCCTCTGCTTTTTCCCATTCCTCTGCACTCATTGCATTATTTTCATCGAAATGAAAAAAGTATCCAGCCTTCTTTATTAGTGTTTCACAATCATAGTTGTAAGCTTTGGCTAGCTTTTTTATTGTTTCAATGGAGGGGCGATTGATTTTCCCTGTCCGAGGATCAACACCCTTTTCTAGATTACTTAATTGTACATGACTAATTCCTATTAAATTTGCCATTTCCCTTAAAGAATGATTACCTCTAAGTTCTCTTAAAAGTTGTCCGAAATCATCCATTGGATTACCTCCTTATTTTTTTGTTAATCGTGCTTTACATAAGTTTAACACCATGATATATTATTAGCAAGAGGTGGTAAACATGGTTAACAAACTTAGAGAAGTTAGAGAAAAAAAGAAAATATCGCAGATTGAATTGGCGAAACGCTCTGGTGTGAGCAGAACTACTCTTTATAATATTGAAAAGGGTGGTGATACACGTGTTTCCATTGCACTCTCATTAGCCCGTTCACTTGAAGAGGATGTGGAAAAAATTTTTTATAATTCTTGTTAATCTTGTTTAACAATTTACAGAAAGGTAAATAAGAATTGTTTATATGAAGAAATTATTGAGATGAGGTAATTATATGATTCCTGCAAATGTGCAAGTAAATATTGATGAAAAAGCCATTAAGGAATACATACTGCAGCAAATAGATCAACAACTTCACGAAACCTTATTGATGGTTGATCTTGAAAAATTAGCAGTAATTACATCAATGAGTAAGAGATTCCTAGAAGATGAGATTTTATCTGATCCACGTATGAGATTAATAGAGCGACGTCGCAACAGAAAACGTTGGTGGTTCTATAAGCGAGCTCTTGAAGTAATAACAGAAATTGTAGATGAATGGTAAGCAACAACGCTTTGGCTGGCGTGTGCATAGGAAACAAAGTCCATAAAAGATTAGGTGGATAATGCTTATTAATTCAAATTGCTTGATATTTTATAGCAACGTCGATTTGGAAACAATTGAGGTGAATAGTTTAATGACAACTGCTGAAATACGTGAAGACAAGTTACATATGATTTTAGAAAAAGCGGAAAACGGTGATCCAAAAGCAATCAAAGTTTTAAAAGAAATTAATCGAATATTAAAGCAAGTATGATATTTACTTTTAAAAACATTATTCAGCATCAAGGAGGTGAGAAAGTGTTATCTACTATAACATCACATAAAGAAAAAATAGAGCTTAAATATGACAGGTTAATAGATATAACTAATTTTAAATCACTTACCAACACAAATGCTATTAACCAAAAGATAGCATACGGAGAGTTTTTAAATAGGATAAGCGAACCTATGATAACCAATGAGAAAGGCAATGCAGGTGGTTTTATAGGTGGATATGTTCAAGATCGCAGGAATAAAGCCAATGTAAAAAGCAGAAGCATTATATTAATCGATATAGATGAAGTGCCAGAAGGTGTAAATGTATGGGAGAACATTGAGGGTTTCACAAATTTTGCGATTGCTATGTATTCAACACACAATCATACAAAAGAGAATCCACGTTACAGGGTTATCATACCTTTGCATCATGATATTGAGCCGGAGCACTACAAAGAAGTCACACGATATTTAGTGGATATTCTCCAAGTGTGGATAGATGAGACTTCATGTGAATTTGAGCGACACATGCACTATCCGACTTGTAGTAACCCTGATAATTATGAATTTTATTATCAAGACTTCCCTTTCTTTGATGCTAGCTTCATTACAAAACAACATGAAGAAATCAAGACCTTTAAAAATAATGAAAAAGCGGATCCACGCACAAAACAAAACTGGATTGGGGCATGGACAAATATTTATTCGATAACGGATGTTTTGGACAACTTCTTGTCAGATAAATATGAGCCATTTAGAAACAATAGATATACCTATGTTGAAGGAAGCTCTAAAGGTGGATTAATTGTTTATGACGATGGTACGCATGCACATAGCAATCATTCAACAGACCCGATAAGCGGTAAGAATGTAAACAGTTTTGACTTATATAGGCTACATAAATTTTCCCACCTAGATAATGGTACGGAGGATATGAAGGACAAGCCTAGTTATAAAGCCATGATTGAGTATTGTAAGAAAGACGAAAAAGTGAGGGCGTATTACGAGGAACATATAAGTGGTGGACAAGGCATTCATAAACAAGAAGAACCGAAAGTACAAAATGAAATAGATTTTAAAAGAAATAGCAGAAACAAAATCCTTGTTAAAGCTGAAAATACTAAGAAGTTATTAGATTCAATGGGCATAGAGATTTATTACGATGTTATAAGAAAACGTGAATACTTATCATCATTAAATTTATATTTTGATGGTGAAATAGCAGATCATCATGCACAAGGGATTATAGAAGAAGCTATTGATATGGATTATTTCGTAACGAAAGATAAACTAATTGACCATCTTTTATATTTAGCTAGCTGTAATAAGAAGAACAAAGTCGCTGAATATTTCTTAAACGTATCTAAGAAATGGGATGGAAAGAGTCGTATAGAGGAAATTTTCACCACATTAAACGCTAGATCAGATAGAGAATTAGGGATTGCGTACTTGAAGAAATGGGCAATCCAAGCTGTTAAACTTGCATTCAACGAAGGTGGAAAGATGAACCAAGAATTTGTACTTGTCCTCCAAGGTTCTCAAGGTTGTGGGAAAACATTCTGGTTTAGGTTGTTGTTTAGCTCACTAGATGATGATTATTTCAAAACAGGTAAAAGACTTAACCCAGAGAACAAAGACAGTGTAATCGAAGCAGTAAGTAACTTTGCCGTTGAATTAGGTGAGCTAGATTCTACAATGAAATTTGAACAGGCAGCACTAAAAGCGTTCTTTACAGAGAGTTTTGATGAATTCAGGCGACCATATCAACGGTTATCAGTTAAATATCCGAGGATGACAGTATTCTTTGCTACTGTTAATGACGATGAATTTTTGAAAGATAAGACAGGGAATAGGCGGTACGCTGTAATAAACGTAGGTGACAAGATAAGTGACTTGAAAGCAATGGATATTGACCAGTTTTGGGGAGAAATCGCCACAATGGCGTTAAAAGATGATTCACACCTACTTACTAGTGAAGAAGCGCAGAAACAAAAAGAACACAACGAAGAAAGCGAATTACAGACACATGAGGAAATTGAAATTTTAAGTGGATTTTCTTGGGGGGCATCTAAAGACTTGTGGACATGGAAGAGTAGTAAGGTCATCTTCAAGGAACTGGAGTTAACCAAGAATACAAAAAATGCAGCTACAGCGCTTAAAAAGTATGGAGCAGTAAGAAAGCAAAAGGGGAAAGACAGAGAAAGAGGATGGATAACACCGCCTTTTGCTGGTAAACCTTCATGTTAATAGAGTGAACAGGTAATTGTTATGGTGAACACAAGCGAACACGTAGGTGAACAGGTAAAACACAAGTTGCTGTTCTACCTTTAAACCCAATCATACCAATGGATAGAGGGAAAAGCGAACACTATGAACACCATAATCTATATAAAAGTGTAAAAGTAAGAATATAGAGAAGTAGGTAGAGGGAGTAGTAGAAAGAATTCACAGTTTGTTACTTTTGCCGATTTCTGGTGTTCCTAGTGTTCGCCTTGCCGCAAACCTAGTCATATCAAGGTTTTGGGGTAGAACGTTTACATTAAATACGTGTTCACCTTGGTGTTTACTTTTAATCTAGATGCTGTTCATCCAGTGTGAAGGTGCGTGTGAGGTTACTTTTTCGGATACAAACAAAAAAATGAAAGAAGGTTAGTAAATGGCAACTAAAAAAGCTCCAATCGTATTAGCAATTGAACGTGATGAAAAAGGAAATCTTAGTACGTGGTGTCAATACTGTAGAAAGTTTCATCATCACGGAACAGGTGAAGGACACAGGGATGCACATTGTTTTGAGGAAGATAGCCCATATATTCGTACAGGTTATGTCCTTAAGAAGATGAAACTATCAGGTAAAGAAGTTGTTACAAAGAGTGCGCCTAAGTAGGTGATACGTAATTGGTTTGCCTTAAAGATTATCCAATGTTAGAAGCAGAGATCATTAATTTGGAATACAAGTTAAATAGAATACATGCTGAATTAAAACGTCAGAGCAAATGGGGTAAAGATATATTATCAATTAATACAGGCAATGAAGAAACGGAAAAGATACTGGATCAACTTAAGGATGAGCTCACATCTAAGAAAGAACAATTGCAACAGCTCGTAGACTTTGTGAGTAATTTCAAAAACTTAGAACAACAGATACTTAAGTTGAAATATATTGATGGAATGACGTTAGAAGGCATAGGAACCAAATTAAATTACAGTACACATTATATTAAAGTGAAACATGCTGAGGTTATGAGAAGAATCAAGTTTGCTGAGAGATAAAAGGTAAGAGAATAGAGAACTGTGGAAGGAAAACAAAATATTTTAAAAGCTATTTAATTAATTAATTAAACAAGAATTGAATTGTTCACTTGTAAACAAAAATTAAAAATGATTTTTCATATACCCCCCCTATCTTATATATGAACGTTTTTTGGGGGAGGGCTGGCAACGCGGTGGGGGATTTCTCTTTTTATTTTCGCGTCGCGCGCATGAAAAATAGAAAAAAAGGCAAAAAAAAGATGCTTTCCTATTTTTTTAGGAAAACATTCATGTTTTTGATTGGTAAATTAAATTGTTACTTATGAAGCTATAAACCGTATGAAATCAATGTTTGTTTCGTTAAATTTAGATTATCACAACTCAAATATACACGTCAAATAGTAATTTTCATTTTAAAAAAATAATAAAACAAGTGATGAAAGGGTGATGAAAGTATGATTTCAAATGAAGACAAAAAACAAACAGCTTATGAAATGTATAAAAGCGGAAAATACTCATTTAAAGAAATCGCAGCAGAATTAGAAGTCAAAGAGAGTACGCTAAACAATTGGCGTCACCGTTACAAGTGGGTAGAACTATCGGCAAATGTAGAACGTCAAAAGCTTTATGATTTACTGATGTCTAAATTGAAAGATAAAGGTTTAGAAGGCGAAATGCAATTCGTAGACATGGTGAATACGTACATGAAATTTTTCGATATCAAAAACAAATTGATTGAAGATATTGAAGAACGCGGCGTATCTGTAATTGGTGTAACGGGATCAGTCAAAAAGAATGATTCTATTACGGAATTAATAAAAGTTATTACGTCAATGTCAAAGTTACTGGAGTTTTTAGGTATAGACATTGAAGAGACCGAAGAAGATGAAGAACTTTATATATAAAAAAATAATATAACAGGAGGTCATGAAAACATGACACATTTAGCAAATAGTTTAAAATTGAAAGAATTATTTTATCAACGAATCGAAACAGAAGAAAGAAGCCTTCCAATCCTGGAAAAACTTAAATTAGCTCGCGAATGCCAAAGAAACGTTGCATCACGCGATGAATATAACCATATTACAAAGATCGTTGAAGGACTAGAAAAAGAGTATGAAGCCGAAAGGAAATTCGGTTACACGCCAACTGTTATTTTTAGCGAAGAAGACAAATCTCAGGCAGCGAAAGTAGTTAAGAAAGATATCGAGGCAATGGACAAGCGTTATATTGAGTTATGCAAGCGAAAAGATGACCTAGAAACGTCTATTGCTGATGAAGTTGCCGCTATTAATGTAGAACTAAATGAAATGCATGAAGCTCACAGAAAGTTAATGCATTGTAACGTTCTTTACGGAAGTTATTACCGCGAACTATATGAAATGGTTACATCTACGAAATCGGAGGTATTACGATAATGATTACATTATATGAAAAGATTCTATCAGCACGCGAAAGAAAACATGCTTATCATACTTATGATATTGAACTAACGCCGCTAACAGATGCAGGGAAAGTATTATTCGGTCGTATGGACTTATTAAAGGGAGAAAGGGACGGACAAGTTAAAAACTGGTTAAAGAATGCTTTAGCACGTAACAAAAGCAACTTCAAACCTAATGATAAATATACTTTTTACTATGATGATCCGAAAGAATCAGAAGATCAGCGAGTAAATGAAGTGTTACGTTATGTAGAAAACAAGATTTATAGCAAATGGGAAACAAGTACAAAATGGGGTAATTTAAAAACGCCGGTACTTGGAGTCGACTATTCAGTGGAAATTGAAAAGCGAGTTGATGTACTGGACGCTCCGAAAAAGAGCAGCAACCAAAAATCGCTTAAAAATCCAGCTATTGAAGTTGAGGGAAAAGAAGTAAACGAAACGTTAGTTATTGAAGGTTAACACTTGAGCCCTTTTATTTAGGATTCCTTTCCATTTGGGGCGGAAAATAATGAAAATTAGAAAAGTGGCTTTTCAGTTTGTTTTGTATGCTATTTTGTGTAATTGTCTAATGTATTTATACCTAAACGACGAATAACATGAAATAAAGAGGGATAAGCGCGTTAGGAAGAAAGTTACTAAGGAAGCAATTGCAGAAGAAATAATAAGAGAGGTAAAAGAAGATGAAAACTAAACTAATTCTAGACATCAACAAAACACAATACGCACAATTAAACTCCATTGTCACTGGTCGCGTTGGCGATAAAGTAAGTAATGCTGCGGATGTTTATCTAATAGACAGTGGAAGTCCATATAATTTAACAGGATCAAAAGTATTTTTTGAATGTGTAAAGCCTGATAATACAGTTATTCGTGATGATAATGGTGTAAAAATAATTGATGCCGCAAAAGGACACTTTGAATATACATTCCCTACTGAAACGTTCGGAGCAATTGGTAAGGCAAAACAGGCATTTATGTCGATTGAAAAAGATAAAACAGTAAGAGCGACGACGCAAGATTTTGTATTGGTCACATTGCCAGATGCAATGACAAATCGCGTTCCGTCAGAATCTTATATTTCTGATTTAGAAAAACTAATAAAAGAGTTAAATGAAATGGCATTAGAAGAAATAAACAGCCAAGCCGCAGCAGAAGCATCAGCAGCAAAAGAGTTTGCGGAAAAAGCTAATGGATTATCTAATAGTACACAAAAGCAATTAGACGAAATCGTGATTAAGGGTGATTCATCAGTTGAAGCTGCACAAGCTAGAATTGATGAAAAAGGCGTGGTTCACCCTACTTTAAAAGTGCGTATCGATTATGAATCAGAAAAGATAGAAGTTTTAAATGATAAAATTGGAAAGCTTTTTGTCACATATTCTGATTTTGGAGCTAAGCTTGACGGAGTTACTGATGATACTAAAGCTATTAAGGATGCACACTCCTATGCTAACTCTAAAGGTATCCCGGTAGTTCAACGTGAGAGCAAGTTCGTCCTTAACGGTCAGATTAATGTCATGACAGATACAGACTTAACAGGGAGCGTAGTTAAGACTAGTTGGCTACATGATGTCTATGAGTATAGTAGAACAAACATACTGTATAATATCGTTGGAGCAGACCTGATTAATATCACTTCATCAGTAAACCAAGCAGAGTTCAGTAAGGGAGCATTAGAAATTCCAAGTTTAGCAAAAGTGGAAAGCTCCTGTGTTGTCATAGAGTCTACAGCAACTGACTTCATGAGGAACGATGGTGGTAACATCGCTACTGTATATAAGTCAGAGGCTAACATGATAATGAAAAACGATACAGGTACTCTGGTGTATCCTCTCACAAAGGACTACACGAGCGCTACAGGCTTCAAGGTAAGTATCAGAGCGCTTGAGAATAACTTAACTTTCAAGGCTCCTACATTAGAGCTTATCAATGCAGGTATTAGCTCATTCATTAAAACATCGAGAAACAATATAACTATAGAGGGTGGACTAGTTAGAGAAGTATCTAACCTTACAGACTATAAGGCTCCGATGTATTCATTCGTCAGAGGAGAGAAATGCTGTAACATATCAATCTCAAATGTTATTGCTCCAGTGGTAGGTCGCCAGAATAAAACTGGAGAGTATGGTCTAGGCTACTTCTTGATATTCGACAGAGCTTGTGGGATGTACATTGATAAAGCTGAGCAACAATCTGGATGGTCAAGCGTAAATGGAAACTACATGAGAGACATCCGAGTTAAAAACTCTAAGCTAATCTACGTAGGCGGTCACGCTAACATCTATGACTTATTTGTCAGAGACACATATGTATCTAGTAAGATTTCTGCTCACGGTGGTGGACTTATGGAGGTAACAAACTGTACTATCGTTGGTAGTCGTACATCTCCAGCAGTTGAAACTCGATTGGATTACGCAGGAGAATGGGATGGAACTATTCGGATCACAAATTCTAAGACGTTGTTATCTCCTAGGATTCTAACGATGAATCTAGTCAACTACGACTGTGGACGAAAAGTAGTTCTTCCAAACGTTGAAGTGTTTAACTGTACACTTGAAAACTTCAGAGGTGATATCGTTAAAGCAGTTGAGTTCAGAGGATGGACAGGAAACTTTGCGTCTACACTTCCGAGCTTCACCTTCAACGGAGTTATCATGAAGACTAAAAACGATAATGTCCTAAATTTAATAACTATGCCGGAGATAACAAATACAGCAGTATCAGGAGAGATTAAGATAGTAGCTGATAACATTAGACCTGATGAGGGTAGCTACATGCCTAACATCTACACGGGGGCTAGAGCTAACTTTGTAATCCCTAAGATAACAAACCCGAACGTTAAAGTTAAGTTCGATGTCCGTAATAGTATTGCTAATTTCTCAGTGTCAGGTACTTCTAATGTAGAAGCTACTGTGAGAAACTCTGATGCATATATCTTGAGAGCTACAACTGGAGCGAGTGATATTACAACTGTAGGGGAACCACTATCAATTGTTTACGATAACTGTAACCTATATAGATTACCGTCTGACCTTGGAAGCATGACAAACGGTCCCGATAGAGTTAGACTTCAATTCACTAACTGTAGATGGTTACGTGTTAAGAGACCTGACGGAACAATGGACCCTCAGTTGGCTTACTCTACAGAGAACCTAATAAGATACTCACGTAACAACGTAGCTGATCCTCTAGGTAAGCTTCCGGGAACAAATGCTGACAGACTGTTTAACTATACTGACCCTTCAGTATGGAAAACAACAGTATAAACATTGCTGTCAACAAGGTGGATTATTAATATACAATTTTTTCAATAACATTTTCTTGACAAAATGTGAAGTTTTTAAAGGTGAGGTTAATACTTTTTCATCTCCCTTTTATTGTTCTATTAGTCAGGAGCTAGTGCGATTAAATATAAAGAACAATTCGAAAAAAATTCAAATCATAGATAGGGAGGAGCGATGTCGCTTCTCTTTTTATTTTGAGGAGATGAGTTTATTGATTTCAAATAAAGTTTACCCGAAATTAACAAGCATAATATAGTCTATATAAAAATATATAGACGAGGTTGATTAAAATGATTGAAGAATGGAAATTTGGCAAAGGGTTGTTTTACGGTAGTTTATTGTCATTGGGATTTTGGATTATCATATTTGATGCAATATATACTATAGCTAGATAAATGAATGTTAATACAATAAATCAAAGCGTGCTTATAGCAGACTTTTTTATTTTTCCATAAGTCGGTAGTATATACTTTGAAAAATTCACAAGTAGTACACCGCTAGTACACAAAAATAGTATATTCTATGAGAAATTACACATAGAAATAAGAGGATAGATATTATGGAAAAAGACGTTAATTTCTTTGTAGGGTTATTATGGGGGGGCTTATTTTCAATAGTTTTATGGATAGCATTTTTTCAATTGATAGTTTTATTATAAAAAGAATTTAAAAAAGAACAAAATACGGATTGTATAACAAAGAGGGGCGAACAGTCGTATCTCTTTTTTTCTCTACATATGGAAAGTAGTAGTAGTAGTAGTAGTTGTTGGCATATAAAACTCTATAATTCAAAGTTACAGTTAAAGGCATAACTTGAAAATGCATTTAAGATATCATATGTTCAGCAGTTCAACAAGCTGTAACAAGGGCAACTGATGCATGGTTGCTCTTTTATTAATAGTTTTAATGGGAATCTACGTTCTGCTTATGATACAATTGTATTGGTTTATAATTCCAATATTAAATGTAGAAAGGGTTGTGGAATGAATGAGTAATTTAGATCAAACTATTAGTAAATTGAAGGCTTATGTTGGAGAAGATAGTGAAGAAAAGGTACTAATGGAGAAATTTAAAGAATTGGATTCTATTTTCGGAAAGATGCGTAAAGAGTTTCCGAAATCTAGCCAAAAGGAGTATGTGGTAATTAACTTAGACGATGATAAATATATAAAGATTGAAGGTACTCAACTTCGACTCTTTATTAATAAACAAAAAAATATAATAGATGTTGAAAAGCACCATGGTAGTGATGTGACTAAATTGGAGGAGATAGTACTTCAAGATAATGAGTTATATTGCACAGGGCGCGGAGCGAAGTTCACAGAGGATATATTAAATGATTTTATTAGTGAAGCTTTCATAGAAATCCTAGGTTAATAGGTTTAATAGAAGCATTCCTTATGGAGTGCTTTTTATTAAGTGAATATTATAGTATAGAGAACTATCTTTTGAATTGAATAGCGAAGGAGAGATAATGCTTTGGATAAACTTATAAACGAAATTATGAGCAGTTTGGATAATAAAAATTATTTATCTGCTTTAGCTTTAACACTTACACTACCTGATATTTGTGGAAAAATTGCATATCCTGAGATAAAGGGAAGTGGAGCAGTGGGGAAAAGATATGCGCAATGGTATAACGAGTACATACATAAATTCGAAAACCCTGATGGAATGGAAAGTTTCGATAGGTTTGATGGTGATGCGGTTTATAAGTTGCGTTGTAATTTTCTCCATGATGGGTCAAGTGATATCGGAGAGTATATGAAAGAAAAATATAATCAGACAGAGTCTAAGAATTTTGTTTTCGAGTTAACAGATACTATGACCTCCTACAGTAAGTCTTGGGAAAACAGTGAAGATGATTGTAGTATAAGAATTGAAATAGGAGTAATCGACTTTTGTCGTAAAATGTGTTGGGTTGCTGAGAATTTTTATAATAAAAACTCGAAACAAGATATTTTCAATAATATTATTATATCTGATGATCTATATAAGATTTTGCGGTTTAATGCTTCAAATGAAGCGTAGGAATATAAATAATCAATAGTTATATAAGGTCACGTTTAAATAACGTGGCTTTTTATTATGCAATAAAGGGGGATTGCAATTATCATGTTTTATACTAAGCTGTAGCTTTTAAAGGTATTAACATACTTCAAAGCAAATTTATCCACATTAATAAATAATCCAGGATAAATTGCAAACAAAAAAACGCCATTAAGGCGTTTAAATATACGGTTTTTTTATTCAACGTTGAAGCGTAAAGTGATTGAAACTCCTAGTGTAAGTTCAGTAATTACAACTACATCTTTGTCTTTTTCATCACCATAATCAACTGATTTTGTTTTTCCGCCTACAAAGTTAGCTAAAATACTTGTTATTGATTCTGAGTCTAGTAATTTGCCGATCTCAATATTTTGCTTCTTTGGCACATACCCCTTTAAACTCCATTTTGTACATTTTGTATTTCATTCAATGTTGAAGACATTATATCTACATAATCTATCATAGCACCTATGTTTAACTTGGCTGTTTCAGTATCATTTTCATTTAAAGCTATAAATGCTTGGTCTACCATTTGTTTAATTGCTCTTGCATCGTCTCTTAATTGAACTTTGAAGTAATCATACTCCTTAGGAGGTTCTATACTTGCTAGTCTATTAGCTCTCCCACTTACTCTACTTAATTCTCCCTTTAATCCTGTTTGAGTTGTTTTCCACGTTCCATCTTTTTCAGCTAAGGATTTAATAGATTGAACTGCCGTCTTTAAGTCATTAGAAGTATCCTTAATATCTTCTTGATACTTCTCTAAAGGAGAAGATGCACTAGAACCTTTAGTTAACTGCTTATCTCTATACTCTCTTTCCTCAGCTAGTGTTCTACCTTCTCCAATTACAGCTTCTTTTACTGTTTTATCGTTTGAGACTTCATTTTTATCTGTATCTTCTTTCTTTTCCGTTACCTCTTTTTCTTCCTTAGCTTTCTTTTCAGCAAGCAATTTTTCCTTTTCAGCAAGCAATTCTTCTTTTTCTTTGTATAGCTTATCTGCTTCTTTGTCTATTGACTCGTCTTTCTTCTTTTCCGACTCTGAAACCTTTAAGCTATCAGTCTTCTTCTCTTCTGTATTGTCCTTAGAACATCCTACCCATGCTACTAACATAAGTGGTAATGCTAAAAAACATATTAGTTTCTTTGCTTTCATTGTGTATACTCCTTTTTAAAAGAATTGTAATTAATTAACATATGAAACTATAACATAAATTACATAAATAAGATATGTGAATATTTCATCCTTAAGAGGGGTTTTGAGAGTTTTAACAATATGAAAACATGTATTACGGTTGTAGAGAATCCCGCTCCTTATGCTTTAAAAAAATCCCTTTATTGGTTCCTCAGCGTTTGGGGGCTTTTTTATGCTTCCATAAACTCTTTATCAAAGAAGTTGTTTACGTAACTGATTATTTTTGTAAAGGTATTAATAAATCTCAAAGCGAACTTATCCATATTCATAATGAAAGGGTGATGAAATGATTATTAGAGAAGGTATTGAAGTCACTAAAATAACCTTAGATGGTTATGAATTACCAATTCCAGAAGGATATTCTGAGTTTCTACTTCGTGCTGGATACTGGCGAGTTGGTGAGAAAGTAGAAAGAATTAATTATGAGGAAATTCTAGCGGATTATGATAGAAAAGTTGTTCTGGAAGATGGTAAATTGTGTATGATACTCACTTACAAAGGGGATAAAAAGAAAAGGGGTAAAAAATCTCATGAATGAAAGGGGAAGATCTTATAGAAAGAAAAGAACGAACTATATTAGATAATCTATCAAGTGAGGAAGCCGCATTAAAAATGGCAGAGTTTTTTATGAAAATATCAGTACCTCGTATATTGGCTGCTCGTAAAGCTGAAGAGAAAGTTTTAAAAAAATAGGTGAATTGGATGGAGAAATGATTTATATCCAAGTATGAACATTATGTTTAGAGGTAAAGAGTATGGCATAACTCGAATTGATGATTTTGAAGGTGATAAACAAGATTTAGTTATCGATGCTTATGTAATTAAATAGGATGGAGGACTGTCCAAAGTTGGACTTACCTTTTTCAGTGGGGTATGCTCAAAGTTGAGCTGTCCCCGTTTTTGGCTAAGTGGGTTTGAACCACCGGGTTATTAGTAATAGAACAAGAACAGTAATAAGAAAAAAAGGGGCTATCTTCCTGATGGGGAGTCGCCCCTTATTTAAAACACAACAATTGACGTATTTTATCAAGAATCTACAGTTGTTTTTAATATTTCGAATTTCCCTTGTTTATCCACGGTAAACATGACATTATTATTACGACTGTCCGTTCCTCCTATGGTTGTTTCATTAGGGCTGGAATACATGGTCAGAACAGCTATCTTATAAATGCCCTCTGTTAGCACGTGGCTCTTTTCGAAATCATCCATAATACTTTGAGCATTGGGAACAGTTTCACTATTTTTGTAGGTATTGTAATAGTAATTAAAATTGATAACTCCTATATAATTAGCATGATCTATAGATTTACTATCTTTTAACATTTTCATTATGTTGTCAGTGTTTATTTTTTGATCGCGTTTGAAATTTTCAATTAATTCCTTTTCCTGTTGTCTATCTATATGTATATCTAAATAGTAATAGAAATTTGGTTTCTTTTTATCATAGGAGAATTCACTTAATAAGTTATACTTTTTTATCATCTTATCGGATTGTTTCAAAACATCACGATGTTGTTCAACATAAGCTCCTTTGAATATTTCTAGAAAAACATCATCGCTTCCATTTTTAACTATTTCATGTGATTCTTTGTCTACAATTAAATAAGCAAGAGTGCGGTATGGTTTTTTTATTTCCACGTAAGTCTCTTGATCAGAAGCTCCAAACCCACTATCAGCAGAAAGAATTTTAAAATCCCCATTCTTTATCCCGTAGTTTTCGGACAAATAATCTCCTATTGGTTTTTCTAATAGTTTTGTGTCTGTAGAGCAACCATTTAATAGGGATAGTGGTATGCCCAGTAATAAGATAAAAACAGTTACTTTTAGTTTCCTCATTCTTCCCCCTCCTTGAACTATATTTTACCATTTTTAAGAATAAAAAGGGGATCTCTCTTGTGAGAAGTCCCCCTTTTTTAAAAATACAACAATTGTTGTGTTAACATCAAATGGATGCGGGTATGTGTTTAACAGCGATTTTAATATTTAAAAGTATAGGGGAATTGCTCTTATGGAAAGAAAAGAATAAGCTGTGGTGGATAATTCATCAAGTAAAAAAGTGAACGCATAAGGAAAATATTCGTTCACTTTTATTTTACTCTTTATAAATGTAGCTCATAATTTCCGTCAGTACTATCGGGCTTTCTAAATATTTCCTCGAATGGACCAACTTTTTTGGAAAAGCCATTTTTTAATGCAAAGTGGTAACCTTCTTCAGTTATAACTTCCTGTAATACTAATCGCTCGAAGCCTTTTTCTTTAGCAAATGTTGTAAACCATTCAAGAACAATACTTCCCTTACCTTGATTACTTGGTGTAATGTTTATAGCGGTAATCGCCAAGTATGGATCTGGGGAAAACTCACTTCTAAGGTTAATGGTAACCTTATGTTCTTTAGATGAAATATTTAAAGAATACTTAGAAAGACCTTCTATAAATATTATTTCATCTTGTACTAATTCGTCTAATAACATTTTTAATTTTTGAAAGTCTTGTACATGAAGAGGTATCTTGTTGAATTTTTCTGTCAAAATAAGTAACTCCTTTTAATTTTATTAGAATAAATATCATTATATCTGAAAATACAAGGGTTGCGTGGAGAAATTAGTATTTGCTCAAGGGTATTTAAAAAGTTTCCCCTTAGATGGATAAAGGAACAATGAAAAATTTTGAAGAATAGCAGGGCTAATAATTATTAACTATAAACAAGATAAATGTACTATAGATCTACAGAGTTTTTTATTGTTTTTTTACACTTATCCATTTCTATACACACGCCAGCCTTTTATATTTTTGGTCCCTAAATAGCCCCACTTAGCCCCAGTAGTATTCTTATTTATGCTCTATCTTGCAATATAAATGATAAATAAAAAAAGCCCATAACCCTTAATTAACAAGGGTTATAAGGCTTTTAATACTACTCTTTGCAGAGTTCCGATTCTATTAAAAACAGAATTCATCTCTTAAAAATACTAAATAATAGGTTAGCGTATTATTTATCGTGGGCTGTGAAATGTCATTGTTCAAATTAGTAATAACCTATTTATTTTTATTACAGTTACATCCTTTTTTCTTTACGTAGCCTTGTTGAGCTAAATCTCTTTCCGATTGGGAACTGAAAGATTGAGAATTCGAAGATTGAGAGGACGCTGATGAACTACTATTTTTATTATTAGAGTAGTTTTTTCGATAGTTATAATTACTCATAGTGCTATCACCTCCAATGAAATATATAAATATTATATGTATGTACTCTATTAATTGTTCCGAAAGAGAATACGTAATTGGTATATAAATAAAAAATCTCCGAGGTATTTTCCAAGGAGATGAATAATTTTTTTGCTAGTAATGAATGAATTTAATACCCCCAATAAGGAGGGAAATAGTATGAGTCTTGGTAATATAGATTTTGTTGTTGAGAAGGAGCTTGAGTTGATTGGTTTATCGTTCCTCGGTTTTGATTACAATTTGTTGGTGGTCCAATTACTGTAGTGGATTGAATTGGAGATATGGCTTGTTTCCATTGTTGTTCATCAAGACAATAAGTATGAGCCATCATATTGGCAGGAGTTAATCTTAAAATATCAGATCCAAAAATAACTTCTGGTGTTGGGGCATCGAAAATAGCTAATAAATGTGTGTTATCTGTTGTGGCGATTTCATAATGCCACCAAGCTTGTGGGATATTAGCGACTTGCCCTGGTTTTATAGGTAAGTTTAAAATTTGATTCGTAAACGGATTAAGTAAAGAAACGACAGCGGACCCTGAAATACAGTAAACGAGTTCAGCTGCATTTTGATGGATATGTGGTTCTACAACATTACCTGTACTTAAATATATATCTAATAAAGAAGTGTTTTCTAATGTGTTTAATTGTTTAATGCCAAGTACGTTTATATAATTTTTGGAATCTTTCTTAAAAAAATTACTTTTATTTAAATCATGGGTGAAATTGGTTGAGGGGGAAGTGTAGTCAATATTTGAAGTCAATTGTATTACCTGCCTTTCTATTTGTATGTCATTGTACGAAATTAGGATATGAGTCTAGTTTTTGTAATGTGCAATTCTAGGCATAATATTAGATCTGCCCTCTCAAGATTGCCAAAATTCGTGAAGTTGAGCGACGGATTTTGAGTGTCACTGTAAGATTGAAATTTAAGAACTGAAAAAAACAGGCTAAGTAGTTAGAATCGATGTTAGTGTAAAAACTTTGCGTACTTTTAACTGGAGAAGTATTTCGTATATATGAAATTAAGGTTAATTAATAATCTATCATTAAACTATATTCGTATAGCCTTTCATACTTTCGATTGATGAAATATATGGAGAGGAATAGTAATTTATAGTTACACCAATCGTAAAGGAGCGAATGACTATGTCATTTAGTGAAATGATTAGAAAAGAAGTGCTCAGCTGGACAGGTGTTTCTGAAAAATCGCATCGATTTGGAGACATTGAAATAAATTATGGTAAGAAAGAACTAGGTCATCTTCATGGTGATAAGTTAGCTGATTTACCATTTCCAAAGCTAAATCGGGATGAATTAGTTAATCAAGGATTAGTTCAACCACACCATGTATTACCTGAATCAGGATGGGTTAGTTATTATATAAAGAGTGAAGAGGATATTCCGTTTGCTATTGAGTTATTTCGTATGCAATATGATCGGATTACAAAAAAATAATTAAATAAAGTAGATAACATAAAAATATATTCTCATGTCACATCCTTCCTTCATCGTTCGTCTTGTATGTAGAACGATAAGGAGGGATTTTGTTATGAATAAATTTGACGTAGTCATTGTTGGCGGTGGGCTTGCTGGGTTAATAGCATCTATATATTTAGCGAAAGCTGGAAAGAAAATGATTGTATTAGAAAAGTCTAGTCGATTTGGTGGTCGAGGGATGACTATAAATAAAAATGGGATCTGCATGAATCTTGGTGCACATGCCTTATATAGAGGAGGAGCAGCATTTTTAACTTTTAATGAGCTCGGTATGAATCTTCCGGGTGGAATACCATCTACAAAAGCACATGGAATATGGAAAGGGGATATATTCACCATCCCAACAGATTTTCGCTCTATTTTAGCAACACCACTACTTTCGTGGTCTGCAAAAGTACAATTCTCACGTCTTATGATTGGTTTAGGGAATTTAGATGTAGGAGAAGTTCCAAAAATGAGCCTAACTACATGGGCAGAAAAAGAAATACAGAATCCCATGGTACGAAATATGTTTTATGCGTTATGTCGAACAACTACGTATACGTATGCTCCTACAATGCAATTAGCATCATCAGTACTAAAGCAAATTCAGCTTTCTATGAAAGAAGGAGTATTTTATGTAGATAGTGGCTGGGAGACGATAATAACAAAATTAAGAGATATAGCGAATAATGTTGGTGTGCAATTTTTGGCTAAAAAGCATGTTTTGGAAATAGAGCATTACGAAGATAAGCAAAGAATACATTGTTTTGACGATGAGGTATTTGAAGTAGGTACAGTCATCGTGACGACTCCACCGAAAGAGGCTTGTAAAATAATAAAAGGGGCAGAAGGAACAAGTTTGCATAGATGGAGTGAACAATCGGTACCGGTTACTGTTGCTGCATTAGATATTGGTTTGAGACGATTACCCAATCCTACACATCAATTTGCATTAGGGTTAGATCAACCTATATTTTTCACGAATCAATCAAGAGCAGCTAAATTAAGTGAAGATGGATCCATTGCAGTGAGTCTAATTAAGTACCATAATCCTGCGCTAGAGATGAATCATATTCATGAAGATAAAGTACAGTTAGAAAGTACGATGGAGCTGTTACATCCAAATTGGAAAAGAGAAGTTGTTGCACAGCAATATTTACCGAAAATAACAGTAGTACATGATTTTTCTCATATTGGCCGAGTTGAAAATCCGGGTCCTAATATACCTGAAATGCCAGGTGTATACGTTGCAGGAGATTGGACTGGACATGATGAATTATTAGCTGATGCTGCGGTGGCAAGCGGAAAACGTGCAGCGTTACACATTATAAAGCAATTAGAAAGTGAGGCTATTCATCATGGAAACGGAGCAATTGTATGAAGCACATAAACCTCTATTGTTTTCTTTAGCATATCGAATACTTGGGAGTGTTATGGATGCTGAAGATATAGTCCATGACGTATTTATCTCATTAAATAATTTAGAAGATGTTCAGTCTGTTGAAAATATAAAAGCATATTTATGTAAAATGGTAAGTAATCGTTCAATTGATAAATTGCGTTCTGCGGCACATAAGCGGAACGTATATGTCGGAATGTGGTTACCCGAGCCATTTGTGGAAGAGAGTGATGAGGCATCAGAGTCATACGTAATGAAAGAATCTCTTTCTACGGCATATTTATTACTTTTACAACAACTGTCTGAGGTAGAAAGGATTGTTTTCATATTAAGAGAAGTTTTTAGTTATGATTACGAAGAAATAGCATCAATAGTTGGTAAGAGTAGTGTGAATTGCCGGAAGATATTTCAGCGTGCACGAAAAAGTATTTTGGATAAACCAAATCAATCAAAATTAAGCACGAAGAAAATGGCTGCTTATGTTGAAAAATTTGTATCATCATTACAATGTGGGGATGTGCAAGGCATGTTAGAAGTATTAAAAACAGATGTAGTATTCAAAGCAGATGGTGGCGGGAAAGTTACTACCGCTATTAATCCGATTTATTCTGCAGATAGAATAATACGCTTGTTCTTTGGAATCGTAAAAAGGTTACCAGCAGAGTACGCTGTTGATTTCAAAATGGTAAATGGTGCACCAGGGGTTATTGTTACAATAAATAATAAAGTGACTTATGTGCTTTCATTTGCATTTCATGAGGGGGGAATTTCAAACATTTATATGATGGTTAATCCAGAAAAACTTATGCATTTAAATAAAAGTATATAATATAAAGACGTACTTCAGAAGAAGTACGTCTTTATTCATTTATCTCGTTATTTGCGAAAAGTAAGATTTCATCCTCAAAACTAAGTGAGAGTATAGAGGTTAGTTGGGCGAACGAAGTTTTATTTTATTTTTCTAACATTTCAAGAGGTACATCTTTTTCGCCAGCTACCTCGAATTTAATTTCCCCGTCTTCTTCATAAATGCGTTTAATAATCGGTATAGTTATCATTAGTTTTTTATGCTGTTTACGTCTTCTAGCAGCATCTAAATTAATCACGTTCATGTGTAAGCATCCTTTCTCACAGAAATATATAAACAAAAGAAAATGCGTCCAAAAAGGGCGCTTAGTTGAATTAGAAATACCGATTCATTTAAATGGGGTTTAGATTATTTTATAATTGAAAACTGATTGTAAAATAATGTGAATGAAATAATTGCACGTAGAAATTAACTTTACCAAAAAACGAAACAATATGCTATAAAAAAATTAATTCTTTGTCATATAACAGGAAAAAGGTGTGCATTTCGCATATAATGAAAAGTAGACGGGCATCATGTGTTTTTTCATCATATTGCTTGGAAAGGCGATGGAGAAAATGAATACTCTAGATTCATTATTATTGCAACTTGAACAATATGGAGAAGAGCATGATCGACATAAAGAAAAACGAGAAGAAAAATTAAGAAATATTTCTCGTGAAATGGGACAGTTTTTATCAGTATTAGTAAAAGGGTGCAATGCAAAAAAAATTTTAGAAATTGGAACTTCAAATGGCTATTCTACATTGTGGCTAGCAAATGCGGTAGAAGAAACAAATGGAAATGTTACAACAGTAGAACTATCTTCAGAACGGGTTGGAGAGGCACTTGAAAATTTTGGGAAGGTAAATCTTACACAGCGAATCGATATTCATAATCAAGAGGCTGGGGCATTTTTAGATTCGCAAGTAGATCGTTCATTTGATTTTATTTTCTTAGATTCAGAGCGCTCACAATACATGTGGTGGTGGGAACATATAAAACGTATTTTAGAGCCAAAAGGTTTTCTTGTAATTGATAATGCAACTTCTCATGCGGAGGAATTAGCAGAATTTATAAAGATGATTGAAGAAGATGCTACGTTTGAAACAGTGTTATTAGCTTTTCAAAAGGGAGCATTTGTTGCGCGGAAGAATAATTAGAAGTGGGCCTAATATAATTATCACATTGAAAGATAGCATATGTCAAAAGATAGAGCATTGTATGAATTTAAGAAGGTAACTAAATGGAACTTCAAATTAATATTCAGTGGTGATAAGTAAGGTGAGCTGTGAAGAATCCGTCTTCAGCATGTTGTTCTCTAGGTCTTAAGTCTGAGGAAAATAATGTTGAGAACATGTATACTTATACTAAGAAACAGGGAATGACTGCATAAGCAGGTATTTCTTGAAAAATCGATTTCAAACAAGCAAAATGTATATGAAATACGATATATTAGATGAAATAAAGTGCACATAAATTCGCACATATAAATAAAGGAGCGATTTTGTTGACTGAACTCGAGAAAAAAGAGCCTGTATCGATTGTGAAAGATAATAATGTAGAAGTAGTAGTGGATACAGTAATAAAAGATGCAGAACTTGAAGAACTGAATAAAGAAGCAGATCTTTATGTACAAAAGTTAAATAGCGAGCAAAATACAGATTTATCAAAAGTATTGTCCCAGCTTGGAGACTTAGGAGATAAAGAGCAGCAAGCGGCGGGGCAAACGCTATCAGCTTTAAAACGTCCTGTGACAGCGATGATGAATGGAAAGAATGAAGAAATTCCAAATACATTGTTAGAATTACGAAAAGTGGTATCAGAACTTGATCCAAACTCATTAAAAGCAACTGGTATGAAGAAACTTATGTTTAAAGTGTTTAAGAAAAACCCTCTTGAAAATTACGTGCATAAATATCAATCTATAGATAAGCAAATCGAGGAGATTATAAGATCACTTCTCATTGGTCGTGATAACTTGCAAGAGGATACGGTTGGTCTTGAAATGTTAAAAGAGCAATCACACGATAAAATTCACGCTCTTGATAAACAAGTATACTTAGGAAGAAAACTTGCTGGTATGCTTGAAGCTGAGAAACAAAATCCAGAACGTCAAAGGGATATTCCGTTAATAAATGATGCATTAGAAAAGATACTTGTCCGTACTCGTAATATGCAACAAGCAAAAAGTGTATTATTACAATCTATCGCGTCTGTAGATATTATTAAGAAAAATAATGAAAAGCTAGCAGAGGCCATTCGCAATGCAATTACGATGACACAAAACGTTATAACGGTTTCAGCTGCAATTCAGCTCGCATTAACAAATCAACGTAAAACAATTGATGCAGTTAATGCGACAAATGAAGCGATTGAATCAATGGTATTAAGCAATTCACAAGCATTAAAACAAAATACAGAAGAAACAACAAAACTCCTTGAAAATCCTGCAATTAGCATGGATAAATTACGTGAATCATTCCAAAATGTATTTGCCGCTATTGAAGCATCTGAGAAATCGTCAGAACGTATTATTGAGTCTAGTAAGAAATTTGTAATTGAACTAGATACATTTAATGATGAGATGAAGCAGAAACTCATTCAGCGTCCAAGGAAATAACAGATCATTTGAGGAGGTGAAAAAATGAGTTTCATTCAAGGAGTATTATTACTATTAGGATCATTACTTTTAATCGCATTTACTGTCGTTGTTTTAGTTGTATACTTCGGACGTAAACTTTATTTTTCATGGACGAAACCATATAAGAGAGCACAAGATTCCATTGAGAAATTATCAAACAAATCAACACCGTTTTTACAAGAATTTACGCAGCACCCACTCTTTTATCGTTGGGTTCGTACAGAAGGGAAAAAAGAACAAAATACATTAAATACCCTTTTCTGTTCATCGGGTCAACGTACGAGAGAGCAAGTTTTCTCAATGTTACCGAAAGAAAAGCAGAAAAAAGTGCATGTGATGGCAAAAACAACGAAAAAGCTTACGAATGAAGATATTGATATTGCAACAATGAAAGTGAAAGATTTCTTGAGACAAGAATCACAGCAAACTGTTAAACCGACAGATTTATCGTTTTATAAATTGTATTTCTATGATCGATATCCAGATGCATTAAATACAATTCAAGCATATAAACGCTCGATTAATCCTTCACTACAAAGAACGGTTGATGACATTACAATTTCAGTATTAAATGCACTTCCGTACTATCAAGAACAACGCATGTTTGAACAACAACATAAACTTGAAACGTTCTTAATGAAAGATTTAACAGCGATGCTATCATTAGTGGTACAATTACCACCATCACAACGTCCTGAAAAAGAAGAAGAACTAAAAATATACTTGCAAAATTTCCAAAAAGAAATGGAAGTAGTAGAGCGTGATATTCGCGACTCCATTGATCACGATTTGAATGTGAAGATGAGAGCAGCGACTGAAAAGTTTAAAAATAAGTAGGAGAGATTTCCTTGGAAAAGCTGGTAAATGCAGCTTTTTCGGGGGGGCTCTTTTTATTTTTGATAGAAATTATACCGCAATCAGAAATTACAGAATTAGTAGAGCTTAATTAAAAGAAATTATGTAGTTTAATATTAGTAATAATATGAAAACTACCTATTCATAAAAGAATAGGTAGTTTTTTGTTGTATAACTATTTTGCTTTTATAGTAGTCTTACTAGAAACAACGCTTTCATTATGCAATCGATCAACTGCAGTTACCACATACGTATACGTTTCTCCAAAAATAGCCGTTTTATCTACATAAATTTCTCCGAATGTTGTTTTTCTTACAGTAGTAAGTAAATTTTTTGGATTTTGTATATCTACTTCATTTTTTCCATTCACACGGTAAATGGCGTAATAAGCAGAGTCATTATCTCTATTGTCAATTATACCTATAGCAATACCTTCATCTCTTGGAATGGCACCTTTTAAAGTAGGTTGTTTTGGTGGGTCATGATCAAGCCAAGGCATAGATGGTATTAATGCAGGATGTTTATATATGTCATTCGAAAGTCTATCTTTAATTCCAAGTGGGTTGTTATTTATATCTTTTAAGCTGAAATGCATGCTTCCTTTTAATTGAGGATATTGACGGTTTAATGCAATTTGCCTTGGATATTCTTCAGAATCAGACCAAGCAGGAACAGAATTGTTATTAATTTTATAGGTCGCCTGACCGATGTATAGGTGAATCGGTTTGTTATTTGTTTCTTTCACCCACCAATCTACTAATATGTCATACGCAGCAGGTGTGAAACCGATATTCCAATATATTTGCGGTGTAATGTAGTCAATATATCCATTTTGTATCCACTCACGTGTGTCAGCATACAGGTCATCGTAGTTTCTTTGACCTGCGGTTGTATTAGAACCAGTTGGATCGTCAGCTATATTTCGCCATACGCCAAATGGACTAATGCCAAACTTCACGTATGATTTTTCTTGTTTAATAGCAGCATTTAACCCTTTTACAAGTTCATTTACATTGTCACGTCGCCAATCTTCTATATTTGTAAATCTACCGTTATTATAAGTTTCGTACGTTTTTTGATCGGGAAACACTTCACCAACTACTTTATACGGATAAAAATAATCGTCCATATGAAGGGCATCAATGTCATAATTTTGAACGATTTCTAAAGCACCTTCTGTTATAAACTTTTTCACTTCTGGAATACCAGGATTATAATATAACTTTCCGCTATAAGGTACAACCCAATTGGGATGTTGTCTTGCAGGGTGATTTTCTGATAATCGATTTATATCAGTGTGATTCATTGATATTCGGTAGGGATTAATCCATGCGTGGAACTCTATATTTCTTTTATGAGCTTCTTCAATCATAAATGCGAGTGGGTCATAACCAGGGTCTTTTCCTTGTGTACCCGTAATGTATTCAGACCAAGGACCGTATTTTGAAGGATAAAAAGCATCAGCAGTTGGTTTAATTTGTACAACAACGGCATTCATCCCAGTGTTTTTTGCATCGTCTAATAATCTTATAAATTCTTGTTTCTGATTTTCAATAGGTAACCCAGTTTTTGAGGGCCAATCAATATTAAGGACAGATGCTATCCACACAGCACGTAATTCATGTTTTTTGTACGTAGTAGTTACTTCGGCATAAGTAGAGTGAGGGAAAATGAAAGAGAAAGGAATAAACAAGATGACGATACAACATATCATTAATAAACGTTTCATGATCATTTATACGCCTCCCTATCATACGATTATTTAAAATAATATACGATGTGAGGTTGGCCTTGCAATTGAGAAAAATTTATATTGAAACAATAATTTAATAGAGAAAATATTTTTACTGAAATTTACTTTCAGTATAACTAAATCGTTTTATTTCTTCATATGCTTGTTAGTAAAGTGAAACTTCCTTTCATTTGAAAGGGAATAAATTATAAGTATAGGAGGATTAATAAATGAAAGTTTTATTCGTTTGTTCTGGAGGAATGTCCAGCGCAATTGTTGTAAACGCTTTAAAAAAAGAAGCAGAGAAAAAAGGTGTGAACATGCAAGTGCATGCAATTGGAACGAATGAGGTTGAGGAAGAAGTCAAGAATGGTTGGGATGTTGTAATGGTTGCACCTCAAGTAAGACACCGATTTGACTCTGTAAAAAAATTTGCAGAACAGGAATCCGTTCCGTGCGGTATTATTCCGCCACAAGCATACACGCCGCTTGGTGGACCGACTTTATTAAAAACTGTAAATGAATTAATCAGTTAGGGGGAAGCGTTATGAATAAGTTTGTCACGTTTCTTGATAAAAACTTATCTGGACCGATGGCAAGGCTTTCTGAACAGAGACATTTACAAGCAATTCGTGATGGGGTAATTTCGGCGTTACCATTTATTATCGTTGGAAGTTTCTTTTTAATAGTAGCATTTCCACCATTACCGAAAGATAGTTTCATATCAGTTTGGGCATTAAAGAATCAAACAAGTATATTAATACCATATCGTTTAACGATGTTTATTATGTCTTTATATATAGCATTTGGAATTGGATATAATTTAGCGAAAAGTTATAAGTTAGATGCTTTATCAGGAGCGCAACTTGCGGTATGTTCACTACTTTTAACATTAACGCCTGAATTAATTGATAAAAAAGGATTTATGCTTCCGATGACAAATCTCGGAGGACATGGATTATTTGTTACGATGATTGTATCTATTTTATCTGTAGAGATCTTAAGGTTTTGTAAGAAGAGAAATGTAATGATTAAGATGCCAGAACAAGTACCGCCGTCTGTATCACGTTCTTTTGAAGCACTTATACCTGCAGCTTTCGTTATTATTATTATGAGTCTAGTTACTGTCGTTTTAAGTATTGATTTACATCATGTTGTTGATAAATTAGCGGCACCGTTAGTAAAAGCTGGGGATAGTTACTTCGGTGTAATCATTCCAGTTTTTTTAATTACATTTTTTTGGTCGTTCGGTATACATGGTGTGTCGGTTGTTGGCACTGTTGCCCGTCCATTATGGGAAGTATACTTAGGAAAAAATGGTGAAGCAGTTGCTAGCGGTGCTGATCAGTTGCCATTCATTGCACCAGAACCATTATATCAATGGTTTATATGGATTGGTGGTTCTGGTGCGACGTTAGGGCTTATATTAGCTATGATTGTATTTGGTCGATCAAAATATTCGAAAGCGTTATCAAGAACTTGTATCGTTCCTGGGATTTTTAATATTAATGAACCAGTTATATTCGGTTTGCCGATTGTACTAAATCCCATTTTAATTATCCCATTTATCATTACCCCACTAGTAACAGCAACTGTTGCATACTCAGCAACTGCGATGGGATTTGTTACACCGACACATATAATGCCTCCGTGGACATTGCCTGCTCCAATTGGCGCTTATTTAGCTACAGGTGGAGATTGGCGAGCGATTGTACTCGTATTTATAAACATAACAATATCATTTCTTATTTATCTTCCATTCTTTAAAATGTATGACAAAAACATGCTTGAAATTGAGAATAATGGTGATGAAGAATCTGTGAATGCATAACGCACGTTCAGTAAATTATTAGTGATAGACAATTTGTCTATCACTTCTTTCATATAGAATTGAGAGAAGGTGAAAAGGTATGTATATAAAATTTAGTTATAAAGGTGTATTTTTACTATTATTTGGGGTGATTTGTGCGAACTTAATTTTTGTACCCTTATTAAGAATGCTAAATCTATCACAAATGCATAGTATATGGCTCGTTACAAGTATTGTGGCAAGTGTTTTGCTTACGATCGTTGTTTCTTTCATTGATGGCATATTTGTATCGAAAGTCCAGTTGTTTATTAGATTTATATTGTTTTCTGTAGGTTGTACATTGTTTACTTACATAATTGTGTTTTAGTGAATAGGGGGCATGCATGTTATGTATATTGCAGGGATAATGTCCGGTACATCGTTAGATGGAATAGATGTAGCACTCGTTCATATAGAAGGAAGTGGTGTAGATTCTAAGGTTGAACTTATACATTTTACTACCGTTCCATTTTGCAGTGATATAAAAAATGAGATACAACAGGCTTTAGCAATTGATGCGTCTAATGTCCAACTAATATGCAGTTTGAACTTTAAGCTTGGTTTATGTTTTGCAAATGCTGTTAAGGAAGTTTGTATAGAGGCTAATTTTCCGTTAAAACAAATGGATTTAATTGGTTCTCACGGACAAACGATTTATCATCAACCAGCACCAGAAGGTAATATTATTTCTTCAACATTGCAAATTGGGGAACCAGCAGTTATAGCATATGAAACGAACACGACAGTTATCTCTAACTTTAGAACGATGGATATGGCAGCAGGGGGACAAGGTGCACCGCTTGTACCATATTCAGAGGTCGTTTTGTATCGGCATCAAACTAAAAATAGACTACTGCAAAATATTGGTGGGATTGGTAATGTTACAGTGATTCCAAATAAACTAAGTGATAAGCGTGTTATTGCCTTTGATACTGGTCCAGGGAATATGGTAATCGATGAAGTATGTCAAAGGTTATTTCAGTTACCATATGATCAAAATGGTGCAATCGCAAAACAGGGAGCAGTTGTAGATGAAATATTGACATACTGTATGAACCATCCATTTTTGAACATGAAACCACCAAAATCAACAGGTAGAGAACAATTTGGAGAAGTGTTTGTGAGTGAATTATTGAAGCGATTTGAAGACTATAGCAAAGAAAATATATTAGCGACTGTCACGATGTTTACGGCAAGTACAATTGTTCATCATTATAAGGAGTTTATTTTGCCGTATTATGAAATCGATGAGGTAATTTTAGGTGGTGGTGGAAGTTATAATAATACACTTGTTGAAATGATACGTAATGGATTAAGAGAAGAAAAATGCGAAATATTTCTCCAAGAAGATTTAGGCTATTCTTCAGCAGCGAAAGAAGCAATCGCATTTGCAATCTTAGCAAACGAAACGTACCATCGTAATCCGAGCAATGTGCCGAGTGCAACAGGTGCTAAGGAATCTGTGGTTTTAGGGAATATAACATTCCCTCCAATAAGAAGAGGAAAATGAGGCGAATAAATGAGGTATATGATTGGAGTAGACGGTGGGGGAACGAAGACTGAGTCAATTGCTTTTGATCGAGACGGAAACGAGCTTGCAAGAGGTACGGGTGGATTTGGAAATATATTAATAGATTATGAAAAAGCACTTTCGCACATTATGGAGGTGATTGATCAATGCCAGAAAAGTGTAGTAAATGGACAATGCGTTTGTATTTGCCTAGGATTAGCGGGTATAAGTGGAGCAAATATAAATGAATTAACATTACGATTAAAAAAGAAATATGGAACACAAATTGAAGTTTTTAATGACGCAATAATTGCACATGCAGCTGCTTTAAAAGGTAAGGACGGAATATTAACTATAGGTGGAACAGGTGCAATTTGTATAGGTAAGAAAGGCGAAGAGTACGAGTATAGCGGGGGATGGGGACATATTTTAGGGGATGAGGGAAGCGGATATTGGATTGCATTACAAGCTTTAAAGAAAATGGCATTACAATTCGATCAAGGAGTTCGACTTTGTCCATTAAGCTTAAACATTCAAAATCAGTTTCAGCTTTTGACGCCATCTCATATAAAAAGTTTAGTATATACTTCTTCAAAAGATAAGGTTGCAGCAATCGCACCATTAATTATTCAGGAAGCGAGAAATGGGAATGATGATGCACATGAAATTATGATGCAAGCTGGTAAGGAATTAGCGAGAATTACGGTAAATGTTTATAATAAGACGCAATTTGAGTTGTCAACTTCAATTTCAGTTAGTGGTAGTATATTGTGTTCAGTACCTGAAATATATGCTGAATTTAAGAAATGCAGTGTGGAAAGTATGGGAGAAGTTATATTTGTATCACAATCAGAAATGGCAGCGAAAGGAACATATTATTTAATGAAGGATAAATATTTCAAAGTGTAAATAGCACGATGAGAATTTTTGTATGATTTGTAAAATTATGATGTTAAAATGTATAAAGGGATGTAGAGTCAGAAAAGTACAATATGCATAGTAATTGAATATTGTATAAGTATTCCCATGTAGAAAGTGAATGATTACATGATTAATAGTATGCAGTTTTTGTATGTAATAGCTTCTTATTTATTTGGAAATATATTAACCGCTTATTTATTAACGAAATGGAGACATGATGTTGATATTCGTGATGAAGGAAGTGGAAATCCTGGCGCAAGAAATATGGGGCGAGTATATGGAAAAGGGTATTTCGTCGCTACATTTTTAGGTGATGCAATTAAAGGCGCAATCATAGTTTTTATTGCAAAATACCTTTTTGAAGGTCCCACATTCGTAATGATTACATTATTGGCCGTAATAATAGGACATATTTATCCAATTTTATTTAAAGGTAAGGGCGGAAAAGGCATTTCAACATTTATTGGAGGATTAATTGCATTTGATTATTTGATAGCGCTTACTCTTATTGGTATTTTCATTATCTTTTATTTAATATTTAAAGGATTTACGAAGCCAGGGTTAATTACAATCGCTTGTTGGCCACTTTGCATGATTTTTTATTCTTACTCTATTGGTACGACTATTTTAAGTGCACTTATTATTGTACTTATTCTATATGTAAATCGAGAATAAAGTGAACCTTTTATAAGTGGGGGAATCTCCACTTATAATTTCTATGAATCAAATAACGAGCGATAAGTAGAGAGAGAAAGGGGATAGGACATGGGGTTAATTTATAAAGTTGCTAATCAAGCTTGTGAATTTGAAAGTATACATAAATTGAACTATAAAACATTTGTAGAAGAGATTCCGCAACATGAAGAAACGAAAGAACGTTTTCGTATAGATCAATTTCATGCAGAAAATACATATTTAATTTGTTTAGACGGTGAGAAATTAGTCGGTATGGTCGCCGCACGGGGAAAACGACCATCCTCATTAGATTATAAAATCTCAAACATAGATTTTTATTTACAAGAACATGGTGAAAATGTATATGAAATTCGTTTACTTTCAGTAGAACGTGAATATCGAAATGGAAGGGCTTTGTTAGGCTTAATTCGCTTTTTACATCGTTATTTGCTTCTAAATGGCTATAAATTGGCACTCATTTCAGCCACAACACGTGAACTTCCTTTATATGAGCAAATGGGATTCAAACCTTTCCATACATTAGTTGGAACAGAAGAAGCAGCTTTTCAGCCAATGTATGTAACACCTGCTATGTTCGAAAAATCGAGTGCTGGAGGTATTATGACGAAAGAATTTACATTTTTACCTGGTCCAGTGGACATCGAAGAGAATGTTCAAAAGGCATTTTCTGCTAAGCCTATTTCCCATCGTTCTAAATCATTTCAAGTGACGATGAAAAATGTAAAAAAACGATTACTTCAATTAACGAAAGCAAAACGTGTGCAACTTATGTTAGGAACTGGCACGTTAGCGAATGATGCAATTGCTTTACAGTTACGTTCTTTAAAAGGTAAAGGACTAGTTTTAACGAATGGAGTTTGGTAATAGATTAATTGAGCAGGCAAAACGGGCATATTTAAGTTTTGATACATATAAAAAAGAAATGGGAGAGTCATTTATTTATACCGAATTAGAAATAATAATGGCAACTGGGAATTATGAATGGCTTTGGTTTGTTCATCATGAAACATCAACTGGAATGTTAAATAATTTAGACGAGCTAAATGCTCTTTGTAAAAAATATCAAATGAAAATATGTGTAGATTGTATAAGCTCAATTGGAGCAATACCAATAGATTTGAAGAATGTATATTTTGCAAGTGGTGTTAGCGGAAAAGCGATTAAATCATATACAGGATTATCTTTCGTTTTTCATAATCACGTTGTAAAAGTAAACGAATCAATACCTGCATATATGGACATTGGTATGTATGAAATGAATGATAGTATTCCATACTCCCATTCATGGAATTTAATTTATTCATTGCAAGAAGCATTGAAGAGATTTGAAGATGAAACGGCATTTGTAAAAATAAAAGAGACGTATGCTTATATTGAACAAGCTATTACTACTATGGGTTTAAAACTTGTTTTACCTAAAGAACATGCCGCTCAAATTGTTCTTACGATTCAATTAAACGAAGGGCAGTGTTCTAAAGTAGTAGGCGATGCATTAGCATTACAAGGATATATTGTTCATTATGAATCAGCATATTTACAAAAGAATAATTGGATCCAAATCGCATGCTTAAATGACTATAAAGAACGTGATATGAAGGGGATGTTAAACTGTTTGCAAATGTTGGCATTAAAGAAAGAGATACAGATATAAAGAATTATTCTTAACATAGAGTATTGCGAATAAAGGGGTTCTTACTGACGAAAACTTAGGAAAGAGATTAGGATATAGATTATGACCAATGAGAAAGGGTGTTAGTATGATAACTAGAAATCTACCACTAAATATAACTGACATTAAAAAAGCTCAAAGTATTTTGGATAGAAATGCTCGAAAAACACCATTAGTTAAATCTTTTTATTTGACTAGTAAAACGGGTGGAGAAATTCATTTGAAATTAGAAAATATGCAATTGACGGGTTCTTTTAAATTCCGTGGTGCATTTAATAAAATGTCGCAGCTGACAGAGCAAGAAAAAGAGAGAGGAGTAATTGCGTGTTCCGCAGGAAATCATGCACAAGGAGTTGCTTTATCGGCTCATTTACTTGGTATTAAGAGTAAAATTGTTATGCCAATTTCTGCACCTCAGGCGAAAGTTGAAGCAACTAGAGGATATGGATCAGAAGTTATTTTATTTGGTGAAACCTTCGATGATGCAAAGGCAAAATGTGAGGAAATTATAAAAAATACAGGTGAAACATACTTGCATCCATATGATGATGTAGAGGTAATGGCCGGTCAAGGTACAATTGGATTAGATATTCTTGATGATATGTGGGATGTCGATACTGTCATTATACCTATTGGTGGGGGCGGAATTATTTCTGGTATTGCTGTTGCATTAAAATCTTTTAATCCATCAATCAATATAATTGGAGTTCAAGCAGACAATGTTCATGGGATGAAGGCATCTTATGATAAAGGGACAATCGTAGAACATTATGAGGCACCTACTATAGCAGATGGTTGTGCAGTTAAAATACCAGGGAATTTAACGTTTGAAGTTGTAAAAGAATTAGTAGATGATATTGTAACAGTATCAGAAAAAGAGCTGGAAGTAGCGATGAAAGATTTATTACAACGTGGAAAGGCTGTTGTAGAAGGTGCGGGTGCACTAGCTACTGCTGCACTTCTCGCAGGAAAAGTTGATAACTATATAAAAGGAAAAAAAGTAGTAGCAGTTATATCTGGTGGAAATGTGGACTTGCAGCGCATATCGAGTGTATGTGAGCACTTTTTTGTAGCTAATGAAGTGAAATAGTATTTTTAAAAAATATTGTTATGAAAGAGGGGCTAAGAGAAATTATCTTAGCTCTTACGTTTTGTCTACTGTATAGTGTGAGTGGCAATACACTTGTGTTATTTTCCGTCTAGTGAATTATTTTATTTACTTAGTATTTAATCACCTATTTTCACGTATACCTCAAATATTAAAATAATTATTTCAATATTGTCGAAACGTAAGCAGAAATTTAATATAATAGTTTTAATGTGCTAATGAGCGGTTAGGAGGGTAGGTCATGAATAAAGAAGAACAGGTCATTAACGGTTTAAGGGAATTATATAATAAGATGGTTTGGCTTAATAAAGATAAGATGGAAGAAGGTCTTAAGGGTTTTAAGTCTTCGGAAGTCCACTGCATTGAATATATTGAAAATAATGCGGATTCTAATGTGACACAACTTGCAGAGGCTTTTTATGTGACTCGCGGTGCTATAAGTAGAATGACTAAGAAGCTCATAAAAAAAGGTATTATTGAAAGCTACCAAAAGTCGGAAAATAAGAAAGAAATTTATTTTAGGCTTACAGAACAAGGGAAAGAAATTTATAAAATCCATGAAGACTTGCACAAAGAGTTTCAAGAGCGGGATAAAGCCGTATTTGAGCAAGTAACTGAGGAAGAATTCGATAGTATAATTAGCTTCGTGGAAAAATATAGTAGGCATTTGGATGCAGAAATAAAGAAACAAGGTATACATATTAAATCGTAATACATTTTAATAATGAAATGGCAGCCTTACTCTAATGAGAATAGGCTGCTTTTTTATTATTGTATTTTTGTTGACTAATCAACAAAATGGAGTTATTATTTTGTTGACACAGCAACAAAATCTTTTAAGGGGAGAATTTAAATGTCTATATTTAGATCACGAAATGAAAGGAACACTGAAAAAAACATAGATAAACATGCTTTAATATTTGGCCTTATTTCTGTATTTCTTTGTGGAATAGGTTTCAGTATTATAATGCCTGTAGTGCCATTCTTAGTGCAGCCTTATATAAGTAGTCCGGAAGAACAGGCTCTAGTTGTTACGCTACTGACCTCTGTTTATGCTGTCTGCGTGTTTTTCGCTGCTCCTGTACTCGGAGCTTTGAGCGATAAATATGGCCGTCGTCCATTACTTTTAATATGCCTTTTCGGTTCTGCAATCGGGTACTTAGTTTTTGGTATAGGAGGGGCCTTATGGGTACTATTTGCTGGACGCATAATAGAAGGTATAACAGGCGGGAGTATAAGTACAATTTTCGCATATTTTGCAGATATCATTCCTCCAGAACAGAGAACGAAATACTTTGGATGGGTGAGTGCGGTGGTAGGTGTAGGAACCATCATTGGTCCAACTCTTGGGGGATTACTTGCCAAGTTTGATCATTCTGTACCTTTATATTTTGGAGCGTTCATAACTTTATTAAATGTCTTATATGGGATGAAATATATGCCTGAGAGTCTTGACAAAAATAATAGGTTAAAAGAGATTACTTTTGTAAGGTTAAATCCTTTTGTACAACTTGCAAACATACTTTCCATGAAAAACTTAAAATGGTTACTTGTCTCAGCGTTTTTACTTTGGATACCTAACGGATCTTTACAAGCAATTTTCACACAATTTACGATGGATACTTTTAGCTGGAAGCCTGCACTAATCGGACTTATGTTTTCAATTATGGGCTTTCAAGACATCATTTCACAAGCTTTTATAATGCCAAAGCTTTTGATCAAGCTTAGTGATAAACAAATAGCTATACTTGGAATGGTTTCGGAGATTATTGGCTACAGTTTTATTGCAGCATCTGCTTTGTTTTCCCTATATCCTCTTCTAATCGTTGGGATGTTACTGTTTGGTTTTGGTGACTCGATTTTCGGACCTTCATTCAATGGGATGCTTTCAAAGTCTGTCGATTCTAGTGAACAAGGGAGGATTCAAGGTGGTAGCCAATCTATTCAAGCTTTAGCAAGAATGATTGGTCCAATTATTGGAGGACAAATCTATGTATCACTTGGTCATGCTGCACCTGCTTTTATGGGGATGATTCTTATAGCAGCGGCAATTGCAGTTTTGTATAAGGGTACGCATGTAACTATGTAAACTACCTGCTTTATTTCATTTTTGATTATAAAGGGGGTAAGAGAAAATATAGCATACAGTTTTTCACATTGTGTGTGATAAACTTTCATTGTCCTTCTTCATAAAGGGACCCCGCCGCTGGAATCTTTCCGGAATCAACTGCATAACAGATGGATTTAAGAACAAATAGGGTGTCAGAACTTAGGAACAAGTTCTGACACCCTATTTGTTTACAGTTTGATAGTTAAGAGAAGTTCTTTTGCTTTTTTAAAGGATTTATCCCGTAAAAGCCCAATTGATGAAGGATAATATTCAGTGGGGATGGACAAAACTCCCACTAATTAAAGTTTCGCTTTATTTGAAGTTAGAAAAGGTAGGTAAATGACTGACTACTTTAAATCATGTCTGTGTTGAAGCAAATAATGATTCCATCTTTACTTTTCCCTTTTCTCTAATTTCAGCATCTGCATGTTGCATGACAAATTTATGAGCCAAAGCAATTGCTAAAACGTCATCTAATAAGCCAATCCCAATTATCGCAGCTATATCTGGAATGAAATCGATTGCCAATACGTAATAGGATAAAGCGGCTAGTATAACGAGTTTAGCTTTAGCAGGTAATCCTTTTTTTTTCAAAGTGTAGTATAAAATAATACTTTCATATACGCTGGATTTACCGAGGTTTGCTGAGCTTTTTTTGAACTTTTTCCAAAGCGTCTGTTTCTCCATATAAACACTCCTTTTACAAAAATATGGATTTTTTAAAAGGATAGACAAAGAAGAGAAAGAATAATCAATTTCATCATTTTTTCCTATTATACATTTCGATAAGTATAAGCGAATACCTGTTTAAAATAATGTTTGTTATGCACTGAATCACATAGATTTGTTACAAAGTATGTATAGTAGTATTTGTTTTGCTTTTTTTATAAAATGCAAACATTTTGCAAACGTGATCTATCCAAAGATACTTTTACCAAAATTTTTAATTGCTTCTTTTTGCATGTTTGGTGAAACATGAGAATAAATCCTTAGTGTCAATGAAATGTCTGTATGACCTAATCTTTCACTGATAATTTTAGGATTAACTCCTTGTTTTAAAAGTATGGTTGCGTGTGTGTTCCTTAAATCATGAAATTTAATTCGTTTTATGACCGCGCCATCTAATATTCTGAGGAAAGCATTTCTGAAATTGTCTCTCTTTATGACCATTCCAAACTCAGTACAATTATTTAAATCTAAATCATGATATGCTGAACCAATTTGTAATTTATCTTTATTTACTTGTAGTATACGTTTTTAAAATTCTTCAATTACTTTTAAAGGGATAGGGATTGTACGCGTCGAAGAATTTGTTTTTGTGCTGGTTTTAATTTTATTATCATGGCCTAATGTTTGATTAATTGTAACTGTATGGTTATTGAAATCAACATTTTTCCAGCGTAAACCTAGAACTTCTCCCAGACGGATTCAGTCGAGAAGCTAGTCAAAATCGTGTTGATGTGAAGGGTTCTGGCTCTTTGCATAAGGTTAAAGTCAAATAATAACTTTATAGATAAATAGCATCATGAATTTTCGAATAAATGCAATAAAATACAATTATTAATGGGCATAAAATTTGAATTTTTTTAAGCAAAACCCTTGATGAAATTTATTCAAAGGGGCTTTACTTAAAAATAATTGGCTATTGATGGTTAAAGTGACTTTCAAAAGAGAAATAAATTAACTTTGTAATTAAACTTTAAATGTTAATTACTGTAGCAGTTATGTTTCTTTCACTAATAGTGTTAGTTGATGTACCAATTCCCGAGGCATTCAGAGTTAGGCTGTATATATAAGTGCCAGGGGAAGGGGTATCTATCCAAACTATTGAAACATTGTTTGTTAATTTAGTTGAAACATTTGCTGGTTTCTGGATATTTTCTTGAGATTCCATCTGAACCCCAATAGTAAAGACATCTCTTTTTAGAGCAAGAATTGAAGATACACTAAATTCTGTAAGGGGACTTAGGGAAACATAATCAGATCTGAAAACTCCTTCTAACTTTACTATTTGGTTAACGCCTACACTAATAGCTGGTAATACTAGGTTAGTTGGACTAGTTGCGGGATTATGACTTTGGTTAAATGTAACTGAAACGATGCCAGTAGGCCCAGTATCACCAGTAGGCCCAGTATCACCGGTAGGCCCAGTATCACCGGTAGGCCCAGTATCGCCGGTAGGTCCAGTATCGCCGGTAGGTCCAGTATCACCGGTAGGTCCGGTATTGCCGGTAGGCCCCGTGTTACCAGTAGGCCCTGTTGGTATTGTAAATGTTGGTGTAGGTGGTAATGTAGGGCCAATAGCACCTGGATCTAATGCAGATCTAGGTAAAGTTTTTTGGGAGTCAAGTTCATTTTCTTGTGTCATAATTCACCTCCAGTATATTGACTCTTTACTAATAAATGCCAAGGAGAAATGGAATATGAAATTAACAAGTTAATAAAGATTGTACAACTGATGTTAAAATAGAACATCCTTTTAATCGATTTAGTATGAATTTGTATATGTTTTATAGTAACAAAAATTTCATTTTGTGAAAAAGTAAATTAAAAAAGAGCACTATAAAATAGTGCCCACATTCAATTTGCATGAGTATTATGAGGAAACTATTAGTAGGTGGCTTAAGTTTCTCTGTAATAGTTATGAACCTGTGATTTGAAAAATGCCTATATTTTAAAGTGGATTTAGGGGGTATTTGTATATGGTGAAATCTTTGTTGAAAATGTCTTCAACTAATTGGATAGTTTCGGAGTCATAAAAGCTATCATATGTTGGGAATCGTGGAAATAATGGATCTGTAATGTCAGCATCTGCATAGTCCCCTTTGAAGATGGTGCTCTTATTTTGATAATGCCATGATTTAGTTAATACATCTAAAGGGGACTTTTTTAGACCATATATATTTTCTGAATTTGAAATTTCAGAAGAGAAATTTTCAAGGTAAATATAATTTGAAACAAACTCTTCTTCATCTGGAACATATTGTTGCACATAGTGTGGGTTCACGGCATCTAAATTTTTATATGTGCTCTTAAGTAATATAAGTACAGTTTAAAGGGGATTTTTTTATTACAGTTTTCATCATGATATAAAAATTTTCTAATTGGCTGCCACTCAGGATTCTCGATATTTGGTGGAGGGATTAGTGAGAGAAATGAACTTACTGCTCTTTTATAGGGGTTTCTTACAAGTTTATATGTCTGCTTTTCATTTGTATATAATGCATTAGCAAGCCCAGTAAAGTAGCATGTTGAATTTTTGTATATGTCGAATTCATAATTATGGATGAATGAGTTATATTTAATTGCTTCCTTAAACAAGTTGATTTGATAAAAAAATCAATGAGCAAGTGAAGTGCATCCACTTTTTTGACTCCAAAATAATATTATGGGGAAATCTTGATGGAAATGGGGTCCTCGGGCGTATTTCATAATGAAGTCGTAAATATTTGAGATAGTCATACCTTTCCTTCCAACATATTATAGAAATTTCATCTTTGTATATGGTATGGAAGAAATTCTTTATATATGAGAAAAGGCCATGCAGAGGTATCAATAACTTTATAAAAGCGTTATTGTAATACAATTTGAATATTATACAGAAACTAAAAAAGCCCATACTTCAATAGGGTATGGGCAGAGTGACTAAAATTAATCGGTTATTAATTTTGAATAGATATTTAAATCGATAAGCTTCCCGGCTGATTTTTCGCTCTTTCTTAGAGTCCCTTCAAAAGCGAATTTGAATTTTTTTAATACTTTTATGGAATTCGTATTTTCAGGTTCAACTTGTTCTTCAACACGATATAATTTCAGAACAAGGAGATACAGAGAAAACTACTTTAAATGAGCTTTGTCTTACAGCCCACATACAGTATTGACGGAATACTTATTTTAAATCCCATTTACTTAAAGTAAACGTAAATGGTTCGCCACAATATGAAGTACATAATAGCAAAAGAAAAACATACTATGTAACAGTAAATGAAGCTTATGTGTACGTGAGGTGAAAAAGAGTCGTCCTTAACTGAAGTGCACCCCGATTGTTAGACACAGTCTAACAAAAAGGGTGGCCGATAATTA
>NZ_JBHWYR010000007.1:93373-133158 GCF_042728695.1 Bacillus sp. NPDC060175 | reverse complement strand
ATGCATAATGAAGCACAGTCTTCACACTTCGCGTCATAATACCTTTTCCACCAGCATCTTCTGCAAGATAATATCCAAGACTCGTCGCTTTTTTTACCCAGCTCACCGGGTGAATGCCCACCATCCCAACGAGCTTTCCTTTATAACGTATACCACTTTCAAAACCGTCTCCCTCTGCAAATTTCTTTAACCACATCGGAAAAATATCATCATACGCATCAGCAGATTTCGTCCCATCCACCCAAGGGAGCCATCTTCTTAAATGATTACGATTTTGATCCAATAATTGATATAATTCCTCTTTATGATGTTTTTCTAATAGTTGTAGTTCGATTTCATCATCTACTCGGAGTGTGAACATGTTTTTTAGCCCCTTTTTATTTTTCTTATTATTCTAACATCTACAGGTGGAAAATGTTAAATATTCACACTTTCTTTCGATCTTATCTTAATAAAGCCAGAAGAATATAGTACTCCCGTAATAACTAATATTATCCCTATACATTGTGCGGCTGTTACATTTATTCCTTCTACAAAAGAAATAATTATAGTAACAACGGGCACTAAATTAAAAAATAAAGATGTTCTCGCTGCACCAATTTGAGCGATTCCATTATTCCACCATAAGTAACCAAGCACACTCATTCCAATTGCCATAAAGATGATAGATATCCAAGCTAATAGAGGGATTTCTAACACTGGTACTACACTCTTTTGCGTGAAAGATATCATAATAAAAGCAAGTGCCCCAATAATCATCGTATATGTCGTCGTTTGTATTGGACTACCCGTCTTAATAAATCTTCTACTTAATACGCCGTATAGTGCCCAGCAAATATTCCCTAATAAAATATATAAATCGCCTTTTGAAAACGATAAATTTTGTAGTATTGCAAGCGAACCTTGTGTAAGGACAAAGACAACACCAAGTAGTGCAAGTAACATTCCAATCGCTTGGCGCTTCACTATTTTCTCTCGTAAAATTACACTTGCTAATAACGTCGTAACAAGTGGATTTGTCGCCATAATAAGCGCTCCATTAATTGCTTCTGTATGTTTCATTCCTAAAAAGAAAAAGAAGTTAAAGCCGAATACACCAACTATACCAAGCAAAAGATAATAAGCACTATTCTGTTTCCATACTTCTAACTCAAAATCTTTTCGTATTTTTAAAAGACATAACATCACAAGTGCAACAATTCCAAAACGCCATGCCGCTATATGAATCGCCCCGAAATATTGTACAGCATATTTCGAAGCGTTAAATGTCCCACCAGTGAAAATCGCAAACCCTAATAACTGAGCATACACTTTATTTTTCATTGTCACCCTCCACATCTTTCCCTTCCAGAAAGCCGTAATAAATTTCTAATTTCCCCTCTGTTAACTCGACGACTTTTTGCAATTGCTCCTGCTGTTCCTTTAAACGACCTAAGTGTGTGGTTAAAATTGAAATCCTCTTTTTCACTTTCGCAGGTACTTCCTCTTTTCTCTGTCTAATCTCCTCTATAATGCATCCGTCACTTGCAAACTCGGCCATCTCCTCTAATGACATGCCGGTTTGCTTTAATGAATATAAAAACTTTAATAAACGTACATCTCCTTCTGTATACTGCCGAATACCACTATTTCGCTTTGGTGGTGGTAATAAGCCTAATTTCTCATAATAGCGCAAAGTGTGAATACCCATCCCCGTTAACTCTGCTACTTCACCGATTTTATACATATTCTCTCCCCCTTGTTTTCACATGTTTATCTTACAACCTAGAGTTAACTCCAGGTCAATACATAAATAAAAATCGAACACAACAAAAAGACGCATAGCCATAGCTATGCGTCTTTCTTCTTACTTCTCTGCAACTTGAACTTCTTTTACGTAAGCTGCTTCGAATTTTTGAATGTCACCTGCGCCCATGAAAATAAGAACGCCGTTTTTATGTTTCTTTAATACCTCTGTTGTTGTATCTGTAATTAGCTCTGCGCCATCGATACGTTTTTGCAGATCCTCAATTGTTAATTCACCTTTGTTTTCGCGCGCCGATCCGAAAATATCACATAAGTATACTTGGTCAGCTTTGCTTAGGCTTTCTGCAAACTCATCTAAGAATTTTTCTGTACGTGAGAATGTATGTGGCTGGAATACAGCGACAACTTCACGCTCTGGATGTTTTTGACGAGCTGCTTCAATCGTTGCATTAATTTCTGTCGGATGGTGTGCATAGTCATCAATGATAACTTGCTCTCCCATCGGTTTTTCATTAAAGCGACGTTTAACACCTTCAAATGTTGTTAGTTGATGTTTAACCGCTTCTACATCAACGTCTTCGTAATGGCAAAGCGCGATAACTGCTAATGCATTTAATATGCTGTGATCGCCGTATCCTGTAATTTTGAACGTGTCATAATACGTATTACGAACGAATACATCGAATATAGTACCATCAGTTCTCTTTTGAATGTTACGTGCTTGGAAATCATTATCTTCTCCAAATCCATAGAAAATAACAGGTACTTTCGCTTGAATTTTTTGAAGTTCTTCATCATCACCACATGCAATAATACCTTTTTTCACTTGCAATGCCATCTCTTGGAATGCATTAAATACATCATTGATGTCTGAAAAATAATCTGGATGATCGAAATCAATATTTGTCATAATTGCATAGTCTGGATAGTAAGACAAGAAATGACGACGATACTCACAAGCTTCAAATACAAAATACTTACTATTTTCTACCCCATGCCCAGTTCCATCTCCAATAAGGTAAGATGTTGGGTGTGCGCCTTGCATTACATGGGCTAACAAACCTGTAGTTGATGTTTTTCCATGTGCACCAGTTACTGCAACACTTGTGTACTGATTCATAAGATCACCTAAGAAGTGATGATAACGATGTACTGGGATATTTAATTCTTTTGCTGCTACGATTTCTTCATGCGTATCAGGAAATGCGTTTCCCGCGATAATCACTTGTCCTTCTTTAATATTATTTTTATCAAAAGGAAGGATGGAAATACCACGCTTTTCCAATGCTGTTTGTGTAAAGAAACGCTTTTCATAATCAGACCCTTGAACAGTATGCTTCATGTCATGAAGAATTTGTGCTAATGAACTCATTCCTGTTCCTTTAATTCCTACAAAATGGTAAACTGTCATCTTAAAGAACCTCCAACATTTCGAACTAATACAACGGCCTATCTATAAGACAGTATATGAATCTTTTCTTATTTTGGTAATCATCATACATTTCTGATGCAGTGAATTTCTTTTTATATTCACTTATCAGTGATAAACTCGTACGTACTTTTTTTATGTCCATAACACATTTATTATAGCAAAAAACAAGCCGCTATACTATGATAACAGAAAAACTGATAGGGTCAATCACCTATCAGTTTTTCTCGCTTTTACATATCTTCTTTTGTTTCTAATTGAACACGCTCTAGACGTGGATTTGGACGGTATTTACGACCAGCTTTCGCTTCTGGTTTTCCATCTAATTCTACATTATCACCAGTAAAACCAATATTCATTTTTAATAAGCTACTTCCTACTCCGTATATATCGACAGGAACATTTTGAGCTTCAAATTCACGAATACGTTTCTCATCAAACCCACCAGTTACAACGATATCTACATGTTGGAAACCTTCCTCATCAAGAGCCTTACGAAGAGCAAATACAAGTGATGGATTTACACCACGCGGATCGAATGTTCCAAGTACTTCTGGATGACGAATGAAATATTGATCAATCATTGTACGAGACGTATCCACACGTACACCTTTTAATGTTGATCCAAATTCACGCGCTACGCGAAGTGCATCTGTAATGACATCATTGTTGTAATCAATTAGTACGACTAATTCATCTTCTGGAAATTTTTTATGATATGCTTTTGCTGCTTCAACAACATCACCATTAAACATTTGAATTAAAGCGTGAGGCATCGTCCCCATACCACTTCTGCCCCACCATTCATTCATTGCATGCGTCGCTTGCGCGCTCATACCTCCGATGTATGCCGCATAACCGTCACCAGCTTGTTGAGTATAATGATCGTCACGATCTCCCATGAAAATAACCGGTTTTTCTTTATCTACACTACGTGCAGCTTGGACAACGTTATATACGTTTGTCGCAACTGATGTACGACGAGCTAAAATCCCATCAATTACACCTTCTAAAAAGCCGAAGTATTCATAAGGACCATGAATTGTTAAAACTGTTTCAAACGGACTAATATTATCGCCATCCTTTAAAGAATGAATTTCTAATTTCTCAGGATTTTTGGCGAATGTTTGTAGCAATGCGATTACCTCATCTGCTCCGCAAAGAACTGAATGTTCTTTTTGGAAAAACTGCATTGTTACAACACTTTCCGGGCGAAATTCTTCAATGATTTCTCTAGTTTTTAAAAAGTAAACGGCAGAGAACCAGCCTTCTCCAACACGTTCATCAAATTTAAATGTTTTATTTGTTAGTCGATTTATTTCACCTTTTAATTTTAATTCAATTTCTTTCATGTCGCTTTACTCCCTACTTTACTATCCAACATTTTCTCTTAGTATACAGCAAAACCGTTTACTATACATTCGTTTCCTGCATAGCGGCAAATTCATCCTCGGAAATAAGGACATCTCTCGGTTTCGTTCCTCTTGCTTCAGAAATAATCCCTTGCGATTCCATCTCTTCAATTAGACGTGCCGCGCGATTATAACCAATGCGGAATTTTCTCTGTACAGAAGATGTGGACGCTCCCCCTTGCTCTACAACAAATTGACATGCATCAAAAAATAGTTCATCTTCAGACTCACTCTGCTCTGATTTTGCTAATAAATCCTCTTGCTTAAATAAGTAGTTTGGCTTCATTTGCTTTTTCACATGATCAACTGTTCTTTCAATCTCATCATCTGATACGTATACACCTTGTACACGAACTGGTTTAGATGTGCCGTTTCCTAAAAATAGCATATCACCACGGCCAAGTAATTTCTCCGCGCCCCCGATATCGATAATCGTACGCGAATCAACTTGAGATGATACCGTAAATGAAATACGCGTTGGAATGTTTGATTTAATTAAACCTGTAATAACGTCTACAGATGGACGCTGCGTCGCAACTAATAAGTGAATACCACAAGCTCGAGCTTTTTGTGCAATACGACAAATCGCTTCCTCAACATCACCAGGAGCAACCATCATTAAGTCCGCTAACTCATCAATGACGATTACAATATAAGGTAATGTCTCACCTGGGATTTCTCTCCCACTTACAATCGTATTGTAACGAGTTAAATCACGAGCACCAGCATGAGCAAACAATTCATAACGACGTTCCATCTCTTCAACCGCCCACTTTAACGCAGCTGTAGCTGCTTTTACGTCAGTAATAACAGGTGCTACAAGATGCGGAACAGAATTGTATGGTGCCAGCTCAACCATCTTCGGATCAATTAGTATCAACTTCACTTCATGCGGCTTCGCTTTATATAAAATGCTCGTTAAAATCGCGTTAATGCACACACTTTTCCCTGAACCAGTTGCACCCGCAATAAGTCCATGTGGCATTTTTCGAATATCTGTTACAATTGGATCACCTGAAATATCAAGCCCCAGCGCAACTGTAAGCGGTGATTCACTCTTTGTAAATACAGGACTTCTTAAAATTTCACGAAGGAATACTGGCTTACTTTCCTTGTTCGGAACTTCAATTCCAATTGCACTCTTCCCTGGAATTGGTGCTTCAATTCGAATATCTTTCGCAGCTAAACTTAACTTAATATCATCACTTAAATTTGTAATTTTATTTACTTTCACACCTGGGTCTGGTTGTACTTCAAAACGAGTTACCGCCGGCCCTTGTGACACATTAATAACATGTGCTCCAACATGGAAATTATTAAATGTCGTATTTAATAATTCTTCCTGTTCTTCTAGCCACTCCGTATTATCTAATGCTGCCTGCTGTGGAATCGACAACAACGTTAATGACGGAAGCTCATACTTCGGCGGCGTTTGTAGTACGTTGCGCATATCGTTCTCTTTTTGATTTACAACATATGCTTTCTCTTGTACTTCCGTACTTGAAATTGGCTCTTGTACTTGTTCAGCCACCACTACTTGTTGCATCGGTTTTTCTTCTACTTGTGGTGCCACTACCATTTGCTGCATCGGTTTTTCTTCTACTTGAGCTTCTACTACCACTTGCTGCATTGGCTTTTCTTCCGCTTCGGCTTCTACTACCACTTGCTGCATTGGCTTTTCTTCCACTTGAGCTTCTACTACTACTTGCTGCATTGGCTTTTCTTCCGCTTGGGCTTCTACTACCACTTGCTGCATCGGTTTTTCTTCTACTTGGGTTTCTACCACTACTTGCTGCATCGGTTTTTCCGTTACTCGTTCACCGACAGTAGATTGCGTTACGTTCGCTCGTACCGCATGTCTTTCCATTAACTTCTTTCTGTCTTGTTTTAACATGACAACGTTAAATGGAACATTACGCTTTTTCTCACGTTTCGGCTCTTCTTTTTGTGCAGCAGGCTGTTCTTCAACAACTTGTTTCTTTTCTTCAGCTTCTTCAATTAAAACATTCGCAAAGCTTTGAACATCTTTCTTCGTTTGCTCATCTGCTTCTGAAACTGGTACGAATACTTCACTTTCTTCCATGAACTCAATTGTTTCTTGCTGAGAAATCACTGGTTGCTCTTCAACTGCTATATTTTCTAACGACTCTGTATTCATCGCTTCTTCAATTACTTCTTCTTGCGGTGTTTCCTCTAATGCGAATTCCGTAACTGATTCTGCTTCCTTAGATTCCTCTAACTCCGCATCTTCTTCTGCTTCCTCAGGTTCTTCTAACTCCGCATCTTCTTCTGCTTCCTCAGGTTCTTCTAACTCCGCATCTTCTTCTGCTTCCTCAGGTTCTTCTAACTCCGCACCTTCTTCTGCTTCCTCAGGTTCTTCTAACTCCGCACCTTCTTCTGCTTCCTCAGGTTCTTCTAACTCCGCAACCTCTTCTGCTTCCTCAGATTCTTCTAACTCCGCAACCTCTTCCGCTTCTTTAGATTCCTCTAATTCCACAACTTCTTCTGCTTCCTCAGGTTCTTCTAACTCCGCATCTTCTTCTGCTTCCTCAGGTTCTTCTAACTCCGCATCTTCTTCTGCTTCTTTAGATTCCTCTAATTCCACAACTTCTTCTGCTTCCTCAGATTCTTCTAACTCCGCATCTTCTTCTGCTTCTTTAGATTCCTCTAATTCCACAACTTCTTCTGCTTCCTCAGATTCTTCTAACTCCGCAACCTCTTCTGCTTCCTCAGATTCTTCTAACTCCGCATCTTCTTCTGCTTCCTCAGATTCTTCTAACTCCACAACTTCTTCTTCAAAAGCATCTGGTATTTCTATAGTAATTGTTTCTTCAAGCTTTTCATCTGCTTTTACAATCACTACATCTTCTAAGGTTTCTTCTTCGACTTGATTTGCTGCAACTTCAGCAACAATTTCTTCTATTTCTGTATTACATTCATTTTCTTCTGCTAATATCGAATACACACGCTCTACTTTAGAATCTATTGACTCTTCTTGTAAAGTTTCTTCGTTATCTTCTGTAGATGATAACGCCACTACATCTTGCTCCTGCTTCAAGGCTTGTACAATTGTAGCCTCTTCTTCCACATGCTGTCCTACTGTTTTATGAAGCAAATCATCACTTAGGCTTTCTTCTAATGAAGGGGCTTGACGTTCAACTTCGTAACCGTTTTTCTCTAACCATGCATCCACAACCGATTTTTCTTCTACTTTATTACTTCGTTCGTTCACTCCGTTCTTAACTGATGAACTCCCTTGTAGAACTTCCGAAAAGTCAGATAATGTATATCCTTTTTTCTCTAACCATGCGTCAACAACAGCTTTTCCTTCAACAGATATTTCAAGATCTTCTCTTTCCTTTTCTTCCTCCTGCACAACCTTCGTTTCTACTGAAGGACGGTTATATCCATAAATTGGAGAAATCATTTCTGTTGGACGAAATGGTCTACGGTTACTTTCTTGCGACGGTACGAATGCTTTTTTTACGACAGGCTCTGGTTCCGGTTCATATTGCAATTCCGGTTCCTCATATGTAGGTGCTTCTGTTTCCACATACGGTCGTCTGCTTCTTTCCACTTTTGTTCCTCTTTGAGTAGGCTGTTCTTCATATGTTCCTCTTTGAATAGGTTGTTCTTCAAAGTTAGGCAGTTCTCTTACATCCTCCTCATCGAAGCCATTATCTGGTATTAGTGGAAAACGACATTTCCCTGCATTCCGACTTGCCATTTGTGCTTCTCTTGCTTCAGTGTAGTGGTTTACACGAGGAATTTTCGGCTGACTTACAATTTGCTTTGGTACTTCTTTATTCATCGCTGTTTTTTCTTCCTCTTTGTTAAACAGCTTTTTCATCCAATCTAACATGCTTACCACTCTTTCTACTAAATAGTAACAACCTTTATTGTATCAGCATTCGGAAAAAAGTGCAGGTAAAATTAAGCATATTAACTTTATCCATAATATTCTAATTTACGAGTGTTTTGTATATAGAAAAAAGCAGCCTTCCATATAAGACTGCAATTTAAGCTTTATTTTTCCGATATTCATCTACACTATCCGTCACGCTTTGTAATAAAGAATTTACATACTGTGGGTCTGATAATTTTTTGTCTTCTTCTGGGTTTGACATAAATCCGAGTTCTAATAGTACTCCAGGTACTTTCGACCAATTAAATCCAGAAAGGTCATCTCGAAATTTAATTCCATTTACTTTCACCTGATGATTTCCCCTCATTTTATTTACAATTGTTTGAGAGACTTGAAGACTTTCAGCATAGATTTCTTTCGTATATTGATTTCCTTCTGCTGGCGTCAATACAGCGAACCCACTTTGGTTTGGATTTTCAGAACCGTCCGCGTGAAGACGTAAAAATAAATTCGCCTTATGATCATTCGCGAATGTCGCTCGTTCCTTATTACTTATATCAACCTCATGTGACGTTCTCGTCATCAATACTTGTATACCTTTTGCTTCCAGTTTTTCTTTCAATATAAAAGCCATCTCTAATACAAGAACTGATTCCCTCTTTTTCGTTACAACTCCCGCTGTTCCGTCTGTTACTTTATATTTTTGCGTAGTTGCTCCTGGACCAATTGGCTCTAAATTTAAATTCGCTTTTTGTTGATGCCCTGGATCAATAACGACGAGAAACTTTTCTTGTTTCTCCTTACTCTCTACTTTTTGTTCATTATTTTGTACGGGCTGTTCAGTCACCTGCGCCGGCGGGATTTCCTCTGTCTTTTCTTTGGCCGACACTTCCTCCTGCTTAAGTTCAACTTGCTCATTCGTTTGAATTGCTTGCGGTTCTTCTTTCTTTTCTTGTTCTACTTGCTGCTTTTCTACCGGTGCGTCTTCTTTGTTAGCTTTGTTTTTTTCTTGTGTAGAAGATGGTGTTTCTTTTTTCGGTTGTTCTTGTGAGCAACCTCCCATGTATATTCCAATGAATGCAATCATGCTCATTATTTTTATATACTTCATATTTCTCTCCCATCACTTTGCACCGGACTCAAAGTTCTTCTTATAATTGTTTTATAACCTCATCCATATTTCCAATATAAACTGGCTGCCACGTTTCTGTACCGCGCTCTGCCGTATAAACCGGATACGCGTCATCATCAACGTTCACGAAAACTGGATCGCCCATATCTGTTTCATATCCAATCACAATCCATCCTTCTTGCCATCTTCCATTTTCTTTACTTATTAATGAATTTTTATGTTTATCATATCGGTAACTGATTTGTCCATTTTCTAATTCACTTTCGCTAAAAACATATATTTCATAGGAGCCTAATTCGATATCTTGTTGTTTTGAAGTTTCAATTCGTTTCAGAAGTTCTGCGATTTTTAGTTGTTGTTTCATACGTCTACCCCCTTCTATTTTTCTAAATTTTACCTAATCTATTTTTAAAATACAATATAGATTTTGAGAGGAAACGTTACAATGCTAGGAGTTCCGCACAAAAAAAATAGCCTCACGTATGCGAGACTACTTTTCTAATATCAATTAAAATTTAAACTCTTGTCCAACTTCAAAGCTATCCTCTAATACAAGAATACCTTTTTCTTCTGGAGCATCTGGAAGCTCTAATTCACGTGCAGAGCAAATCATTCCAGAAGAAGGAACACCGCGAAGTTCAGCTGGTTTAATTAACATACCGCTTGGCATTACCGCACCGATTTTTGCAACGACAACTTTTTGTCCTGCATCAACGTTTGGTGCACCACAAACGATTTGTAATGTTTCTGTACCGATTTCTACTGTACAGATGTTTAATTTATCAGCATTTGGATGCTTTTCTTTTTCAGCTACATAGCCTACAACAAATTTCGGCGTGAAGTCAGCTTCTACTTTTTCTTCAAAGCCGTTCTTTGCTAAAATGTCGTTAATTTTTTCAACAAACTCTTTCGTTAATGTAACGTTTCCGTTGTCTGTTACTTCTACATAAGAAGACGCATTAAAGATGTTGAATCCTCCTGTTACGTTGCTTTCACGATCATAAACGCGAGCAACATCTCCTTTGCGGTCAAATGTACGGTTTTCTAAAGTAATATCTTGTAAGGTAACAATTAAAGTGTCACCAATTCCTTCAAGGTTGTAAAAAACGTTCACTTCGTTCATCCTTTCTCTTTTCCATCTGTCTTCTTCCGATTCTTCGCTAAAATAAAGATTGGTTCAAAGTCCCCATCTTCATATACGAATGAAAGTGATGTAATCGGAACATGCCCTTCGGCAAAAAATTTCATTGTCATTTGTGCAATAATATCATAACCGATTTCGTTGACGATATCAGCAATAATTAATACATCTTGGTGAGGAACTGCAACAACCATATCACCAGAGATCTTTTCACGCATCGAGTGTAGTAACGATTCGTTTAAAATACGACTCGCATCGTATCCATCATTTGTGTTTAAAAAGTAGAATGTATTACCTGCTACTGTGTCCTGATTAAATTCATAGCCTAATGAGCGAGCATTAAATAATGCCATTTCACGTACTTGTTCCTCTGTAAGCTCTAATTTTTGCAATAAGCGCTCATCAATTAATCGATACGTTTTATTAGAATCTAGCGCATAGTAAATACGTGTTTCCGCCGTATGGTCCGTCATAATAAACGGATTTCCTTCTTCTGATTGTTTCGGGAAAGAAGTAGAGCGAATAACAGGTAAAATTTTCGCCGTGCTATTTTCTTCTTTATGCATTGCAATTAGCGCTTCTTGTACGTAATAAGCGACCTCTTCAATCGCTTTTTCTTTGTTCACTTCCCATTTTGCAACTACTCCTGGAAGTGATACGTTAATACCTTTTTTCGAGTCTGTTTGTTCAATACGAAGAACTTCTTTCTCGCTATCATAATGAAAGTCCCATTCTGGTCGAGATAATTTCTTCATTAACTCGTCTTTCATCTTTTTACTTGTCATTTTCATCTCTTTTTCCTCCCTTCCAAAAAAATAACCTCCCCCGCGAAGGTAGAGGTTGTTTTTACAATTCAATTGGCTAATTGTCTTATTTTAAACCTTCAATAAACTCTTCGATTTGCTCTTGTGTTTTACGATCTTTATTTACATAGCGTCCAGTTTCTTCACCTTTATTGTACGCTACAAAGCTTGGAATGCCAAATACGTCTACTTTCACGCATAGATCAATAAACTCATCACGATCTACATAGTAAAATGAGAAATCACTATACTTCTCTTCTACTTCTGGCATAAATGGATCAACGAAACGGCAATCTGGGCACCATTCTGCTGAGAACATGAAGACTACATTCTCTTCATTTTTTAATTCTTGGAATTGTTCCATGCTTTCTAATGATTTCATCTATATTTCCTCCTCTAACGAGTGCACTTTTTCACACTATAATCTTTTCTTTATACTACCATACATCGCGCATGGTGCAAGGTTTATGCTTGCTTTTCATCATACTTATATTGCCCAACAAGTAACTTAACAACGTGTACAAATAATTCCGTTCGATCGACATAATCATCTGTAAAAATACCGATAGCACCTTCGTGACTACGAATATCTTTTCGCTCTACAAACTCTTCCATCACTTCACTTAGCTCTTTTCCTTCTTCAAGCGGTGCTAAAAAATCGTCTGGTAACTTAATACGTGCCCCACCCGCAACAAATGTTTTACCGTCAATCGTCGCTAAAGCGCCCCAGTTACACATAAATAACCCATGCTCCGTTTTCATAACGCCACCTTCTAGCCCAATGCCGATATGAGCTGCACCTTCCTGCAATGCTCTCTTCGCTCTATTTACTGCTCCTTGCATCGTCTCTTCATCTGAAAAAGGCTGGTTTGCTACTCCTGATGGAACAGAAAGAGATGTAATTTCAGCATCTTTCCAAACCTTCTCCACAGCCCCAACTTTCGTTTTATTCTTCGATCCAACTACTACCTTCATTTCATTCACCTCTATATAAATTCACACTCATATTCCTTCTACATTCAAACTTTTCACTTTCACAACTTCGGGACTCGAACGTTAAAATAGATCATACTCTCACTATCTATTCGGAGTAAGCACCAATTAAGCACTAACCGCCACCACACATCGCTGGGTCATCTATTCAACCTAAAAAAAGAAAAGGTTTTCCAAAAACAGCCTTCCTCTCTCTTCCTACCCGCGGTCTTAATACATCGCTCGAGCACCAACTAGGCACTGACCGCTCCCATTCATCGCTGGGTCATCTATTTAACCTAAAAAAAGAAGGGGTTTTTCCCCCTTCCTTTCTACGCGTTATTCTTAATTGTCTCTAACGTCGTTTTGTCCGTCGCTCTCACAAGCTTCGTAATTAATTCCTTCGCTGCCGCATAATCATCAACATGTAAAATAGAAGCATGTGTATGAATGTAGCGTGCACAAACACCAATTACTGCTGATGGGATACCAGAGTTACTTGTATGTACACGGCCCGCATCTGTACCACCTTGTGAAATAAAGTATTGGTACGGAATGTTATGTGTTTCTGCTGTATCTAAAATGAATTCGCGCATTCCTCTATGTGTTACCATTGTGCGGTCATAAATGCGAAGAAGAGCGCCTTTTCCTAATTGACCGAACTGCGTCTTATCACCAGATGCATCGTTTGCTGGACTTGCATCAAGCGCATAGAAAATATCTGGTTGAATCATATTTGCAGCAGTTTGTGCTCCGCGAAGACCTACTTCTTCTTGTACAGTCGCACCAGAGTATAATGTGTTTGGTAATGTTTCATCTTTTAATTCTTTTAGCAATTCGATAGCAAGACCACACCCATAGCGGTTGTCCCAAGCTTTCGCCATAATTTTCTTCTCATTTGCCATCGGCGTGAATGGACAGATTGGCACGATTTGTTGCCCTGGCTTTATGCCAATTTCAATCGCATCTTCATAACTATCTGCACCTATATCAATTAACATATTTTTTATATCCATCGGTTTTGCACGTTGCGCATCACTTAATAAATGAGGCGGAATAGAACCAACAACCCCAATAACAGGACCATTCTTCGTCATAACTTGTACACGCTGAGCTAATAGTACTTGGCTCCACCAGCCACCTAACGTTTGAAAACGAAGCATCCCATTTTTCGTAATTTGCGTAACCATGAAACCTACTTCATCCATATGACCTGCTACAAGAACGCGCGGGCCAGTTTCGTCCCCTTTTTTCAGACCAAATACGCTACCTAAACCGTCTTGCACAATTCCATCAGCATATTTGCTTAATTCTTGCTTCATAAAACGGCGCACATCATGTTCAAAACCTGATGCACCTTGTAATTCTGTTAACGTACGAAATAATTGTAATGTCTCTTTATTCACGAAGTCCCCTTCTTTCAAACCTTAGTAGAATACCTCTTTTATTGTAACGAAATTTTCGAAATGTTTCTAGTTTCTTCTTTTTTAGTTGCATTTGCATTATAATTATTATTGGTACACTATTTTTATTTTACAGAATTGAGGTGAATATATGAGCTGGAAAGGTTTAGTCACAGGTCTTGGCGTTGGGTTCGCAGCTGGTTATTTCGTTGCAAACAAAGTACAAGAACAATCCCATATTTCTTCAGAAAAAGCATTGAAAATGGTGAAACAAGCATTAAGTCATAAAGGTGAAATTACTGGCTCTTGGGTACATATGGTTCCAGAGACATTTGAAAAATATGATGTCGCGTACGAAGTTTATCGCGGCGGTCTTACAACGATGTTAGATGATATACAAGAACGATTTGAATTTTTAGTTGATGCTAAAACAGGTACTGTCTTAGAAGTTATAGCAGCATAAAAAGGAGGTTTCCCGTTAGGTGAACCTCTTTTTTTTTTAAAAATCGCCGATAGTAATTAAAATTATATCGGCGATTTTTTAAATATATCGATTTACCGACAAAATCTGATAATAATATCGATCAATAATAAGAGGCGGCTGTTCCAACAAATATTTTTGAACAATCTCCTCTTTTTTAAGCTTCTACACTCGTTTTTCTCTCTATTTTTTCTACAATATGCCCTTCCTCATTCCACTTCACCGCACGATAATATGCGTCATGATAAAACGTAAACCACGCCTCTTTTTCAGCACCATATTCCATCCACTTTTGCTTATTTTCAATTGATGTCATCGGATAATCATCATAGGCCATTACCCATAGTACATTTTGATGTGCGTGCGTCGGCAATAGATCCGCTAAGTGAAGCATCGTTTCACCTTGACTTTCCAAAGCGATAACTGCATGTCCATCACTATGACCGCCCGTATGCGCCATTTTTATTTCATCTGTAATGTCTAATTCTTGTTGGAACGTAACAACTTGATCTACAATTGGCTCCCAATTTCCCTTCCAATATGTATTACGTGATCTAATATTAGGGTTCCTCATCTCATTCCATTCTGTTTCACTTACGTAAATTTTCGCATTCGGAAACGCCGGCACAAGTTGGTCACCTTCCCATTTTGTTAAACCAGATGCATGGTCAAAATGGAGATGTGTCATTAAGACGTAATGAATATCTTCAGTCTGCAGTCCCAGTTTTTCTAAAGATTCCATAACTGATGATTCTTCTGTTACACCTTGATTCCGCTTCATTTTCTCATTCAATTTACCGTTCCCTATCCCTGAATCAATAAGCATGTTTCCTTCTTTCGTTTGCAAGAGTAACGGATCTGTTCGCAAATAAATATGATTTGTATCATTATGTTTATATTTACGTGACCAAAGTACTTTTGGCACAACTCCAAACATCGCGCCTCCATCTAAATGTGTATTCCCACCTTTTAGCCACGTCACTTTTATATTTCCAATTTGTAACTGTTCCATATCCCATCCCCCTTTTTTATTTAATTTTAACATAATATTCCGATTATTTTTCATATAAAAAACCTATGCATTACTGCATAGGCTCCGTACGATATTTTGCTTCAACTCGGTAAATACGATGACCTTTACTAGAGAATTTCTCTTCGTATTCTGTCATAATGTTTCCTTCATAATCACTATTATGAAGATCTAGGCTAAGGTAAGTTAATAACATACCATACTCAGCCATACTCATAAGAGAATATTCAAATAAGCTTTGGTTATCAGTTTTGAAATGAATTTCTCCGCCATCTACTAGCACTTCTTCATAATTGCGTAAAAATGCTTTATACGTTAAACGACGCTTCGTATGACGATTCTTCGGCCATGGATCTGAGAAGTTTAAATAAACGCGGTCAATTTCACCTTTCGCAAAGAAAACTGTTAAATCTTCAGCATCTTTATTAATTAACTTTAAGTTCGGTACTTCTTCTTCAATTAATTTATCAAGTGCATCTACAACAACACTTGTGAATTTTTCAATTCCAATATAGTTTATATGTGGATTTGCTTTTGCCATATCATACATAAAGCGTCCACGTCCTGTACCTACTTCAATATGAATCGGCTGTTCATTTCCAAATATTTCTTTCCAGTTACCAGCGCTCTCCTCTGGGTTTCCAATTACGATATGTGAATACTCATTAATTCGATCCATTGCATAAGGCTTATGTCTTAAACGCATAGATGTCTCCCTCTCTTTACAAAACTATTTTAAAGGAAAAATTCCTTCTTTCTGTTTTAATCAATCTATCAAACAAAAAACCAAGTACGTACGAGCACTCGGTCCGTTTCTTTCAAGTATAAGATGTACCATTTTGATAAAAACTACATAAAGCATTAAACATTCCATGACGAAACAGCTTTTTCTCTTACATTTCTAGGGAGAGAAAAACACTCGAAAGGATGAACCGTTCATGCCAATTAATCAACAGCATCAATTAGAAGTGTTAAAAGATATTTTAATCAATCATCAAAGTGATTGCTGCGGGACAGTTTCTGAATGCGAGCAATTAGAGCGCCTCATTCAATCGTTACTCGCAAACGATAGTATAAGTAGTGACGCTAAAGCAATGCTAAACGATGTATATTCTTATAGTCAATCGGGTAAATCTTCCTCTAATTTGGACAACCATATTTCCAATAATCAAGAACAACTTACTCAGTGGATTGCTGGAATGGACAATTTTTCTTAAGTATTATTCTGAAGCAAGTAGTTGCTGTAAATATTGGTGCCAATATTTCGCTTCTGCTTGCTGCTTTTTTGTTGTGTGCCATTGAATAGATAAAATCGTTTGTGCTATCACATACCATCTCATACGCCTAAGCAATGATTCATCTAGTTCAACCTCATAATATCCGAGCCACTCACTCCATTCATGGCGCGGAACATACCAATATAATAACATACCAAGATCTAAAGCTGGGTCAGCAATAACAGCTCCATCCCAATCAATTAAAAACAATTCATCTTCATCCGACAATATCCAATTGTTATGGTTTACATCACAATGACATACAACGAATTCATTGTACTCAACATCTTTTAATGACTCCGTTAAATATTGAAGACCTTGCTGAATTGTTTCATCAACTCTTATATCTCCTCTTAAAACGAGCTGTAATTGTTGTAATAACTCTTGCGCATGAAGCGGCTGCTTTCCTAGCCTTTGAATCATCTGCACAAGCGCTTTAGAGGAGTGTATTTTCTTCAAAAGTTTCGCAACACGTTCTAGTTTCATATCCTCTTGCTCTAACTTCTGTCCCGGAAGCCATTTTTGAGCAGAAATTACATCACCGTTCGTTACCCTTCTTGTCCAAAGTAATTTTGGAACAATTCCTTCTGCTGACAATACCGCTAAAAAGGGCGATGTATTCCGCTTTAAAAATAACTTTTGTTGTCCGTTTTGCGCAATATATGCATCGCCCGTTACTCCACCAGCCGGTATAAGACTCCACTCTTTTCCTAATAATTGTTCCAACCATTCCATATTCATTACCCGTTAACAAATCCTTATCTTTTATAGTTATGAAAAGAAAAACCGCAACATTTCTACACATGTTGTGGATTCATATATTTTACTGTATTTGAATGAAAAAAACTTAGCATAAGCCGAAAACAGGATAAATCACCTGTTCTTCTAGTTTATTTTACAAAATCACTCATAGAATGACAACTTATCAAAATCGTCACCTTTGTCAATTCTACATTTATTATATTCTCATCGTCAAGTAGCGATTTGTCACATTATCGCCAATATATACGTGCTAGTTGGAGCCATTTGAAGTTCCTTTCCTCTAAATGAAGAAATTGGCTGTGTTTTTGCTTGCTTTTCGTTTACTAATATATGCCACTTGTCTTCTTTTGGGAGCTGAACTATTTCATTCTGCAAACCGCTATTGAATAGCACAACAATCTCTTTCCACGGTCCGAAAGATTCTACATCTCGCAAATGGTATGCAAGTGCTTCTTTTGATGTTTGCAAAAAAGTCATATGCTTTTTTATAAGGTCAGCGCTTTTTAATCGGAATGCCCCATGCTCCTTCCGAATCGCAATTAAACCTTTTATATAGTTAACTGTCTCCATCTCTTTTTCTTTTTGATCCCAATCTAATCGATTGATTTCATCATTTGCATTATAACTATTTTCATTTCCTTGCTTCGTACGATAAAACTCTTGCCCCGCATGTAAGAAAGGAATCCCTTGTGAAAGAATAACCATTGCAGTTGCTAAGCGATGACGCCTTTTCAAAATTCCTTCTGATTCTGGATTACTTTGCACTAGTTTATCCCACATCGTCATATTGTCATGACATTCTACATAGTTAATGCTTTGCATTGGCTCTAGGAACAATCCTGTTTCTTTCATACTTAAAAGGCTACCAGCTACTATATACTGCAAATGATTACAGTCTACATGCCCACCAAATGCAAAGCCACGTTTATTTATATTAAAAGCACTTCCTTTTACTCCATCACGAAATTGATCATTAAACTGTGCGATACATGGCATTTTATTCGCATTATTTAACGTCGCTTTCTCTTCAAGAGGAAGCGGTGTTTGTAAATCCCATCCTTCACCTAATAACAGCGCATCCTGCTTTATTTTTCGCACTTCTTTTTCTAACGCATTCATCGTTTCAACATCTGAAATCCCCATTAAATCAAATCGGAATCCATCAACATTGTATTCAGTAAGCCAATATAAAACAGATTCTATAATAAATTTCCTCATCATTCTCCGTTCAGATGCTATATCATTTCCAACTCCCGTCCCATTAGAAGGCATACCATCTTCCCCATGACGAAAATAATATCCCGGGACAAGCTTCTCAAATGATGATAATTCTCTTTCATAAACATGATTATATACAACATCTATAATCACCCTGATGCCGTGATCATGAAATGTTTCAATTAGTTGTTTACACTCTACTATCCTGTTATATGGATCAGAAAGGTTTGTAACATAAAATCCTGTTGGTATATTGTAATATAATGGATTATATCCCCAATTATATGCGGAAGCAGGATTCACTTCATCTATACCACCAAAACAATGTAAAGGTAATAGTTCAACATGTGTAACGCCTAAATCTTTTATATGAGACAATCCTGTTAATGTCCCATTTCGTCCCGTTGTCTCTTCTTCCATCAATCCTTTATATGTTCCCTTTTTATTCACTCCACTGTTTGGATGAATAGTAGCGTCACGAATATGCAGTTCATACAATATGGCATCTGTCATTGACTGTAATGGTGATAATTCCTCTCGTTTTGTTACATTCGTCTTTTCCAAATCGATAACAACGCCGTATTTCCCATTTACAGTCACTGACTTTGCGTAAGGATCAACCGCTTCATTCCATATTAAATTAATACAAACAAGGAATGTATATCGTGCTCCATCATGATCACCTTGTAATGTATGAATCCACACTCCGTTTTCTTCTCTGTACATTTCATAATCAATATATTCTTTATCACTTTTATAAATCCGTACTTTCGCAAGCCTTGCGGTCGGAGCCCATACTTTAAATATTGTTTCTTCTTTTTTATACACAGCACCTAAGTCGGTACCTTCGTAATAATATTTTTCATCGAAAACTACTGTTCGAATCACAGCGCCTATTTGTAAATCTGTTTCTTCATTCCGTTCATCCCGTACTGTATAATACTTCCCCACATCTAGCGGCTCTTCTATAAAACATTCATACTTCGTTGCATCTGAAAGAGCAATAGTATGAACAATCGGTAACTCTTTCACATTGCTTCCTTCTTGTAAACGAAATGTCCGGCTTGTTCCATACGCATGCGGGAGCAAAATTGTAATTTTATTCATTTCATCTAAATAGGCATCAAATGGACGTTTTACTTTCAACATAAAAAATCACCATCATTCTTAAAGTTAAAATGAAACGAGCTGCAAATGATAAGGCTTTTCTTATCCGCGAAGCTCTATACAGTAACACATTATTCCCTATAGTATATTCACCTGTATAAAAAACGTTTTCACACATTCTATTTTTGTAATTTTATTTCGGCAACTGTTCTATACTTTGGCGTTTCCTTAACGTGAGATTCATACAAAGTAATCGCATCTACTCGAAATGATGTTACGGGTAAATCTTTTACATTTGTCAGATCAAATACTTTTTCTCCTACCCATTTACGAGCAACAGTAATATGTGGATGATAAGGACGTGTCTCTAGAGAGAAACCATTTTCTTCACAAATTGTATGCACTTGTTTTTGCAACTGAACCAAATCATTATTCTCACTTACCTTCGCCCAAAAAATACGCGGCTCTTCTTCTAGGCCAAACGTTGAAAACCCTTGTAACGTGAACGATAGTTCTTTTGTTTCTGTAAGTATTTGTAATCCATTCTTTATTCCTTCTAATTGTTCCTGCGCCGCACTTCCTAAAAATGAAAGTGTAATATGATAGTCTTCTTCATGTACCCACGAGCGAAATGGTAATTCATCCTTCATTTCCTCTTTATAATTAGAGAGCACTTCTTTTATATGACGTGGTAAAGTTACTGCGACAAAATAATGCGGCACCATCTACATCGTCTCCTTTATGTTATTGTTGCTTTTCTTTCTTATCTCATTCAGCTAAAAAGAATCCGCCCTCTAAAGTAGAGAGCGGTTATTATTTACATATCTTTTATTTCGCTAATTCATGAATTGCTTGCGCATAAATCGCTGTTGCTTTTAATAAATCTTCAATTTCAATGTACTCGTCTTTTTGATGCGCAAGTTCTTCTTTTCCAGGGAATAGCGGGCCAAATGCAACGCCAGCTTTCAATGAACGAGCATACGTACCACCGCCAATTGCTAACAATTCAGCTTTTTCACCAGTTTGTTCTTCATATACGCGTTGCAAAGTACGAATTAACGTATGATCTTTGTCAACGTGATGCGGGCGAGAGTTAGAATAATCCGCTACTTCAAATCCATGAGTACCAACATATTCTTTTAACTTTGCAATCGTTTCTTCAAAGTTAGTCGTAACTGGATAGCGTACATTTAATCCTAAATTACCACCGTTTTCTTGCGAATAAGACAGGCGACCAACATTCACCGTTAACGGGCCGCTAATATCGTCTTTATAAGAAATACCAGCTTTATCTCCAAGAATATCACCTGTAAATGTTTCTGTTACAAACGATGCAAATGAAGCCCCTTTTCCATCAAGAGAAACTGTCGTTAAGAAGTTTGCCAATAATAAACCTGCATTTTCTCCCTTTTCTGGAGTAGATCCATGAGCTGAAATCCCTTTGATTTGCAACGTCACCGTATTTCCTTCTACAATTGCTTTACCTATTTTTTTAGCAGTTTGTAAATACTCTTCATATGCTACTGTAAGTGCATTTACATCTTCTCCTGTAATAACTGCTTCTGCACAATCAGGAACCATATTTAAACGACGACCTGACTCAAATGAAATAAGCTTAAATGCACCGTCTTTCTCTTCGCCACCATTTTGCACAACTTGTATGTCAGAAATTCCTTTTTCCGCATTAATAATTGGAAAATCTGCATCCGGCGCAAAACCGATTGTTGGCATTTCTTCATTTTTAAAATAATGATCTACACACTTCCAATTGCTTTCCTCATCTGTTCCTAAAATCATACGAACACGTTTTGAAAGAGGTAAGCCTAATTCTTTAACGATTTTCATCGCATAATAAGCTGCCATCGTCGGCCCTTTATCATCAATTGCACCGCGTGCAAAAATCTTCCCGTCGCGAATATCTGCACTATACGCAGGAGTTGTCCAGCCATCTCCTTCTGGTACAACATCAACGTGACAAAGAATACCTACTAATTCTTCTCCTTGTCCCATTTCAAGATGACCTGCATATCCTTCTAAATTTTTAGAAGTGAAACCTTCTGCTTCTCCTTTATGTAACATGAAAGATAAGGCTTTTTCTACACCTTCACCAAATGGCGCGCCCTCTTTCGCAGATTCTTCTTCCCATACACTTTTAATTTGCAAAAATTGTTGTGTATCACGAATTAAATCATCTTTTCGTTTTGTAACTTCTTCTGTCCAATTAATCGTTGACATCACGCATCCATCCTTCACTATATTGTCTCTTTCATCATAGCAAACGAAAATCTCTTATGCCATACATGAAAACCTAATAACGAACAATTGTAATTTTTCAGATATTTCTTATTAGTTTTTCTTTTATTTTCTCAAAAAAATTTGCAGGAATTTGGCGTTTTACGTAGAAATTTATGAGTTAGTTGACTGACTAAATATACAATGTCAACTACCAATATTTTTCTATATGAATATTTGTTAAACTTTTGTAAAATTTAAGTAGATTAAAGCATGAATTTTATCATGTAGAGTACAATGGTAGTAACGACCTTCTTTCCTGAATGGGGTCAAAAAAACTAGTAGAGGAGCGGTTTTCTCTTGAAACCTACAACTACTCGTATGCTAACACGCATTAAATCAATTTATATGTACATCAATGAAAACGGTACGGTAACAACGAAAGACCTTGTAGATGAGTTCGGGATCACACCGCGAACGATACAACGTGATCTAAATGTGTTGCAGTTTAATGAACTCGTGTATAGCCCTTGCCGCGGCAAGTGGACAACGACAGGAAAGAAAGTGAGAATGACCTCATAATAAAAAATAATTGTATGTAAATAAATACATACCCCTTTCTAACTCATTAGAAAGGGGTCTTTTCTATGCTCTGAAATTGGCGTTACTTTTCGTTATCTACTTGATACGTCTTTAACATTTCTACTTCTTCATCTGTTAATTCACGATATTGCCCAAGTTCTAGCTCTTCATCTAACATTAAAGGTCCCATCTCTGTTCTCTTTAAATACACTACTTTTTTCCCTACCGCTTCAAACATACGCTTCACTTGATGGAATTTTCCTTCTGTAATAACAAGCTCAATTTCGGAAATATCATCACTTTTTAAAATTGTAAGTTCGCCTGGCTTCGTTTCATAGCCATCTTCTAAAATAACACCTTTAGCGAATTCTATTACATCCTCTTCCGTTACAACGCCTGAAATGTGTGCATAATATTTTTTCGGCACATGCTTTTTCGGAGATAATAGTTGATGCGTTAACTTCCCATCATTTGTGATTAATAAGAAACCTTCTGTATCAATATCGAGCCTTCCAACAGGGAATGGATCGAAAATCGCATCTTCTAATTCTAATAAATCTATTACTGTTTCGTGGTTATCATCTTCTGTCGCTGAAATAACACCTTGTGGTTTATGCATCATTAAATAAACAAACTCTTTATATTCAACAACTTCACCGTGAATCATAACCTCTTGCTCTTCTATATTCACATGAAACTTCGCATCTTTCACTGGCGTTCCATCAATTTTCACAACGCCGTCTTTCAGTAATTTCTTTACTTCTTTTCTACTTCCGTGTCCCATATTCGCTAATAATTTATCTAATCTCATGTTCTTCACCTTCTTTATTTATCATAGAAAAGGGGACGTATTTACGCCCCTTTTGATTTCAACTTTATTTTGAATCTACTACCAAGTTTACGCTGGATTTTCTCTAAAGCTTCTCCGCCAAATACTCTTTCTAGTACTCCCGTGCGAATCGCTAACAATCCGTAAACAAGACCACCAATACCTGCACAAATCGCAACTGTAATAAGAGCACCAATACGGCCATCAGGCGAAATCATGAAGGATAGAAGCCATTGTGATAGTTTTACAGCAATAACCATTACAAGTGTTAATACTGCAATTTGGAATGTTCTCTTATATACAACACCAAATGAATAGTGTGCGTGTTTTTTGATTTGTCTATTCGTATACCATACGGAAGCTAAGAAACCGACTGCAGTAGCTAAAATCGCCCCAACTGTACCGAAATAACGAATAAAGATTACGTTACATACAAATTTCAAAATAACACCCATCACAAGCGCAATAACCGCATGTTTCTGCTTGTTAATCCCTTGCAAGATAGCTGCTGTTACTGTGAATAAAGCGAATAACAATGCAACTGGTGCATACCACATTAATACTTGTCCACCTAGTGGATCTGAATCGTAGAAAGCAGTGTAAATTGGATATGCAAGTGTAGAAATGCCGATAACTGCTGGCAATGTTAAAAACATATTCGCCTGGAATGTTTGTGTAATTTGTAATTTCAAATAACGGTATTGCTTTTCAGTAAACGACTTTGTAATCGCTGGTACGAGCGTTAAACTAAACGCTGTTGCAAGTGATACCGGAATCATAATTAATTTATGCGTCCACATCGTGAAAATACCAAGTGCCCGCTCTGCGATATCTCCTTGACCAATCGCCTGCATAATAGAGTTAAATGTCAATGTATCAATTTGTTGATATAAAGGAATTGTTAATCCAATTACAACGTAAGGAATTGCATATGCAAACAACTCTTTAAACAATTGAGCGGTACTTACCGTTGATTCTGGTACAGTTTGCTCAATTAAATATTGATCCAAATATTTTTTACGTTTTAACCAGTACCAAATTAATACGCCAAGTGCTCCAACTGCTGAAACGAATGCAGCGAATGTCGCAACCCCAACTGCCGTTGCTACTGTACCGCCAAGTACTTTAATAACGATGAAACTACCCGCTAATAAAAAGACGATACGAATAATTTGCTCAATAATTTGTGAAACCGTAGTCGGTCCCATCGATTGGTGGCCTTGGAAATAACCACGAATCAAACTTGCTGCCGGCACAACAATAAGCGCAAAACTTACGAGGCGAATAATCGTCGTAACTTCTTCTATCTTATTTTGTAAACTTTGTTTACCAAGCATTGCTTCTGCAAATAATGGTGCGGTCATGTACAGTACTAAGAAGGAAAGAACTCCTGTTACTATCATCATAACCATTCCCGAGCGGAACATTCTCCGGCTCGTTTTATAATCTCCAAGTGCATTATATTTGGAAACAAACTTCGAAACAGCAAGCGGCACCCCTGCCGTTGCGATACTTAAAAATATCGTATATGGAATGTATCCATATGTATAGAGCGTTCCGCCTTCTGTGCCTACTAATGCATGAAACGGAAAGACGTAAATCATGCCTAAGAACTTTACTAAAAATGTCCCTAACGTCACAATAAGCGTTCCGCGCAGAAATTTTGAATCGGACATACAAAAATCCTCCTACATCTACATAAAGTGAAACTATAATTAGTGGGAGACTCTCCTCCTACTAACCATTCGAGCATTTACAGGCCGCTTTAACTCCCCTTTACTTCTCTTAAATCTTAAGGTAGTAGTCTTATTGCCCATAAATAGCAGGATAATGCTGAACTCTAACTTTTGTATTGTACCACAATTCTCCTCTTAAGCAGTACTTCACTCTATTTTTCTTTTAAGGGAAAACATGCTATTCTTTTAGGCAGGAAATGTAGAAAATGAGGTCGATATATTATGCATTATGATGTTATTGTCATCGGCGGCGGTCCTTCAGGGCTAATGGCTGCAATCGGTGCTGCTGAAGAAGGCGCAAGCGTCTTACTTCTTGATAAAGGAAATAAACTAGGACGTAAACTCGCGATTTCTGGTGGTGGTCGTTGTAACGTAACGAACCGTCTACCACTTGATGAAATCGTTAAACATATACCTGGAAATGGTCGCTTCTTATACAGTGCTTTTTCTATTTTCAGTAATGAAGATATTATTACATTCTTCGAAAATCTCGGTGTAAAACTGAAAGAAGAGGATCATGGCCGCATGTTCCCAGTATCAAATAAAGCGCAATCTGTTGTAGATGCACTGTTAACACGATTAAAAGACTTAGGTGTGAAAATACGTACGAATACGCCTGTTGAAACGATTGAATATGAAAACGGTCAAACGAAGGCTGTTGTTCTGCAAACAGGTGAAGTGTTAGAAACGAATCACGTCGTTATCGCTGTTGGCGGAAAATCTGTTCCTCAAACTGGTTCTACTGGAGACGGATACGCTTGGGCTGAAAAAGCTGGGCATACAATTACAGAACTTTTCCCAACAGAAGTACCAATTCTTTCAAACGAACCGTTTATTCGTGACCGCACATTACAAGGTCTTGCTTTACGAGATGTAAACTTAAGTGTATTAAACCCGAAAGGAAAAGTTATCATTTCTCATAAAATGGACATGCTTTTCACTCACTTCGGTCTATCTGGTCCTGCTGCTCTTCGCTGTAGCCAATTCGTTGTGAAAGCGATGAAAAAGTTTAAAACGAACACAGTGCACATGAGTATCGATGCATTGCCAGAAGAAAATAGTGAGCAACTGTTCCAGCGCATGCTGAAACAAATGAAAGAAGATCCGAAAAAAGGAATTAAAAACGTTTTAAAAGGCTATGTTCCTGAGCGTTACTTCCTATTCTTATTAGAAAAAAATGAAATTGACGGTAGCGAACAAGCTGGACAAGTTTCTCACGAGAAGATTCGTGCACTTGTGAAAGACTTTAAAGAATTTACCGTCCATGTAAATGGTACGCAGTCCATTGAAAAAGCATTCGTTACTGGCGGAGGGGTCTCCGTTAAAGAAATTAACCCGAAAGAAATGGCTTCGAAATTCACGAATGGTTTATACTTCTGCGGAGAAGTTCTTGATATTCACGGTTATACTGGCGGCTATAACATTACATCCGCCCTTGTTACTGGTCGAATTGCCGGAACAACAGCAGGACAAAATGCGAAAATGCAATACTAAAAAAAGAAACAGGGACTCCTGTTTCTTTTTTAGTATGTTGAAATAGCAAAGCAGTACACGAAATTATATTGGCGATACTTTAAATATATCGACCGTTTCTTCAAAAATATCCCTTCCTCCTAACTTCCCATTGCTTTTTTGTTGCTTTATATACCTTAGTACCTTTATATTTTATATTGTTGAATATTCGAAAAAGGGTAAGGGGAAAACAAATGAGAAAAAAAGTCATGATGTCTTTAATGCTAATGACGTTTCTTTCTGCGGTAGAAGGAACGATTGTTAGTACAGCGATCCCTCGTATAACGAGTGATTTGTCAGGCGTCGAACTTGTTAGTTGGGTATATGCAATCTATATGCTTGCAACAGCTGTTTCGACTCCAATATACGGAAAGCTAGCTGATTTATTCGGCCGTAAAAAAGTTCTGCTCATCGGAGCAACAATCTTCTTAATCGGTTCTGCACTTTGCGGAGTCGTTACATCAATGGAACAATTAATCTTCTTCCGTGCTCTTCAAGGTATAGGGGCTGGTGCGGTTATGCCGATCACAATGACGATTATTGGAGATCTATATAGCGAAGCGAAAGACCGCGCGAAAGCACAAGGCTGGATGAGTGCCGTTTGGGGAGTATCTGGTGTTATTGGGCCGTTAGTAGGTGGATTTTTAGTTGATTCTCTTTCTTGGCGCTATATTTTCTTCTTAAACGTTCCTTTTGGAATTATCGCTTGCTTAATGTTTGCCACTTCTTATAAGGAATCTGTTAAGTCCGCAGCTAAGCAACATATCGACTACCTTGGTGCAACAGTCTTCTCATTAAGTACAATCGCTCTGCTATACGCATTATTAACAGGTAGCAGTAAGCAAAACTGGGGAGACATTTCAATTATCGGCCTATTAATCTTTGCCGCTGTTTCATTCATTATTTTCTTATACATCGAGAAAAAGTCTCCGGAACCATTAATTCCGCTAGCACTTTTCTCTAATCGTACATTATCTACAATAAACATACTAACACTTATTGCTGGCGCAATGATTATTAGTATTACAGTGTATCTTCCAATTTGGAGCCAAGGTGTTTTAGGAAAAAATGCGACAGAGGCTGGACTCATTTTAATGCCGATTCCTGTTATGTGGACATTCGGTGCGATGTTCTCCGGTAACTTAGTTGGCAAGTTACAAACGAAACAAATTATTTTACTTGGAGCTAGCATTTTATCAGTTGCTACTTTCTTATTATTTACATTATCAACAGATTCACCATCATTCCTTATTTATGTTGCAGTCGGATTATTCGGCTTAGGAATGGGGCTTGTTACACCAATTTATATGGTAACAATTCAAGCAGCTGTACCGACCCATACGCGCGGAACGGCAGTTGGTTTAAACACATTTATTAATACATTTAGTCAAACATTAGGTGCTGCAATATTCGGAACGATCTTCAATACAATGATTCACGCACGTGGTATTAAAAACCTTGATCTTGTATCTTCTGGTGGACACGGCGGAACTACAGCAACTGTAGCAACTGAATCACAATCCGCATTAGCAGCAAGTGTACACGTTATTTATATGAGTACTTTCGTATTAGCGGTATTTACATTAATTATCGCTTGGATTTTATTAAAGCCAGCTACACAAACCAGTGAGCAATAATAAAGAGGATGACCATTTTATTTTGGTCATCCTCTTTGCATAAAATCTATTCTTCATTCTCCACAATATGTTTAAGCACGGACAATTTATTATCCCAAAATCGTTCATAGTACGAGAGCCACTGCTGTAATTCCTCTAATGGTTCTGGATGCAAACGATATATCTTCTCTCTTCCGCTTTTTCTTCCGCTTACTAAATTCGCTTCGGAAAGTATATGAAGGTGCTTTACAACAGCAGTACGACTCATCGGAAAATGATTCGTTATTTTTGAAATTGGTAACTCTTTATCACTTAATAACCGTAACACTTCTCGGCGGGTTGGATCAGCAATTGCTTGAAATACATCATATTTCGCTGCTGACGAAGACATTTAACCTTCAACAACCTTTTTCAGTTTTTCATTTACAATCGCTACCCAGCCGCCATTCATTCTATCGCGAATAATAGAGCTCTTCGCATTCGCTTTCGGAAGAATTTCATCAGGATGTTTCCAGCCGCCGTGAATTAACGTGAATTCTGTTTTATCTCCTAAGTCTTTCAAAATGAATGAAACAATCCAACCATCTGTATCCCATGAGAAAGATAAATGATTTGGTTCATCAATCTCTAACACTTTACATGGTGATGGTCCAAAAGGTGATTGCACATGAAACTCATGTCCTACCTCTAATTCGAAATCATTTGGCATAAACCATGACGCAATTCCTTCTGCAGTTGATACTACATTCCATACTTTTTGAATAGGCGCGTCAAAAACGATTGTTTGTTTAATATCATTTAATGTATTTTGTTGTTCCATTTTATATCTCCTTTATTCGGCATTAAAACATAACACCTTTTGGTTGTATTTAAATAATATAACACCTTTTAGTTTCATGTCAACGCTGATTCTTTTCACCGTTGAGAAATTCTCAACATTTTTTCAACAGGACAAACACCCTCTCGGCATTTCCTCATAATATACTCACAAAGGCAATAAAAAATAAAAACTTCTCTCAACATGAAACTCCATCATTCATATTGAGCGAGGTGCCTAACTTATCTCACCTGTACTTCGTCTCTCCTCCTTCCCTCGGGGACAATACGCGAGATATGTAAAATCAGAAGGAATATGCCCACCATTTTGGGTAGGTAGTTATTTCTCTTCTCCTCAACATTTCCTTAGAAGCGAAATGACTACCCACTCACTTTTTTAACCAACAACGAAAAGGGGATGAAAGCTATGTTCTACTGCATTAACTGTTCTGAAATTCACCACAAAAAACACCCGAATGATAAAGTTTTCAAAAACGGTTTTTATATTGATCCATTTTTAGGTGATCGTTATCACCTCGGTATGTGTACTGATGCTCAGGAGCATGAAACAGAAGAAGTTCTTTTAACGACAAAGAAAATCGACGCAACACAATCTATTATGAATATTTTACCGACACATGTTGTCCCAACGTAAAGCATAAAAAAGAGCTGGCTCCCCAGCTCTTTTTTATGCTTTATAAACAATCATCGCTGAAAAACAATAAATTTGATTTTCATCATCGTTAATTGAAACACCAACTTGATACTTTATATCTACAAAATTTCCATCATCAATTTTTTTCAAAAATACATTTACAGATTCTTCCAAGTCTTTTTCATGACTTTCATCAAACACTTTCACACGAATCATGTTAACACCATCCTAGATCGCAGCCCTCCGCCGCTTGTTTATTGCCACGGTGCGTATCTATGATGCGATAAAACTTTCCATCTTCATATATATATCCGTCTTCTAACACATATTGTTTATCTTCAGTATAGACATAAAACTTACCTATCATAAACTTACTCGTATATAATTCCAAATAATCTTGCCTAAATTTAGCTACAACTTTATTTGTAATATCAATTCTAATTGTGCGCCCCACCTTCTCTCCCTCCCTTGCAAAGAACGGATTTAGGTATATTGTATTAGCGATTTTATATTTTATGCTTAAAAATAAGTGGATATGCCTTCTTTCTGTGCCTGTACTATTTTTCTAAAAAAATCCCCTCTACTTATTCAACTTATAAGAGCAAAAAAACACATAAAAAAACGACTTTTATATGTTGACTACAGTATATCATATATGATATTATATAAAATTTGACATTTTTATCCTCGTATGTTATCATTAAAAATGGTTACCACATATGGAGGTGGATGATTTGTTTCAAATTGGTGATAAAATCGTTTATCCAATGCACGGTGCAGGAATCATCGAAGCAATTGAAGAAAAAGAAATATTAGGCAATACGCGTCAATATTGTGTTATACGCATCATTAGTAAAGATATGCAAGTAATGCTTCCGATAGATCAATTACACAAATCGGGTATACGTTATATCGTCGATAAAGGTACGTTAGATGGTATACTTCTTGAATTTCATCATGGGGAATCAGACCCCTCACTCTCTTGGAAACAAAGATATACAATGAATATGGAAAAAATGAAGAACGGCAATCTTCAAGATAGTGCAGAAGTTGTTCGTGATTTACTTCGTCGCAATAAAGAAAGAGCATTAAATGCGAGCGAAAAACAAATGCTAGATAATGCGCGTAAAATGGTTATTAGTGAAGTTGCGCTCGTACAGAATGTTTCAGAACATCAAGCAACAGAATTTCTTCAAGATACAATCAATCATTAATTTTAAAAATAGCCGACCGCTATTTTTTTTTGCGTAAAAAAGGCCAAAGAGTTAAATCTCTTTGGCCTTTCATATTACCCACGCCCCGCTTGAAACGATGGGTATAAAGTCATTCCACCATCTGCAAATAACGTAATTCCGGTTACGTAGCTTGCCTCTGCTGAAGCGAGCCACGTTGCTACTGCTGCGATTTCTTCAGGTTTTCCAATGTAGCCCATCGGTATCATACTTTCTACGTCAGCACGCTGCTTTGGATCAGCAAACTTTTCAGCGTTGATTGGCGTATTAATTGCACCAGGACCAATATTATTTACTCGAATACCTTTTGGTGCATATTCTAATGCTAACGTTTCTGTCATTAACTTAATCCCACCCTTACTCGCTGCATAATGAACAAATAATGGCCACGGGATTTTCTCATGAACACTAGACATATTAATAACCGAGCCTTTAATATCGTGTTCTACAAAATATTTGATCGCTTCACGACTTCCTAAAAAAGCGCCTGTTAAATTTGTATGAATTACTTTATTCCAATCCTCTAACGGCATTTCATGCGATGGTACCGCATTTTCTATCCCTGCATTATTAATCATAACGTCGAGCGTACCAAATTCTTTTACAGCAGATTGAATCAAATTTATAACATCTGATTCAACCGTAACATCACCTTTTACAGCAATCGCTGCTCCGCCTACTTTTTTAATTTCTTCTAATACATCATTCGCTTCTGACTCTCTTGAGCGATAGTTAATAACCACTTTCGCTTTTTCCTTAGCAAACCTTACTCCCATCGCTCTTCCGAGACCAGTTGCTGATCCTGTAATAACGACGACTTTCCCTTCTAAATCACTATACATTTCAATACCTCCCTTAACCTTTCGCAATGCCTAACATAATTCCAGCTGCAATAATAAAAACGATACCAATAACAATCCCAATTAATTGACGCCTTGTTTTCTTTTCACCTAATATAAGAATCCCGCCAAGCGTAGAAATAATAATTCCCATTTGAGAAAGGGAAAAGCTTGTCGCGACCCCAACTCGCGGTTGCGAAATGAATAAAAACATATTTCCCGCTGCCCAAATTAATCCCGGAAGAATATTTCGAATCGCATATTTATTGAATGGATGATGTTTAAATGTAAGTAAAATCCCGCCTAACACCATACCGACCGCTTGTGGTAATAAAGCCGACCAACCGTTCACGTTAAATAACCGGATAACTACTACGTAAACTAAATAACCGACTGTTGAAATTAATAAAATAATAATTCCTTTTTTGAAATTTCTTGCTTGCTCTGCATTCTTCTCTTCTTTACTTTGAAGCGATGTTAAAATAACCCCGATAATAATACAAACGAGCGCCAAAACTCCAAGGACGACCGATATCGTCGTTGACCATTCATGAAACACGATAACCCCAAATAATGTTGTCGCGACTAATTGAAGCCCTGTTGAAATCGGCATCGTTCTGGAAACACCCATTAAATCAATACTTTTTAATTGATTCGCTTGACCAAGTGCCCAAAATAAGCCGGATACAATTCCAACTCCAATAACGGTCGGAGTTAATACCGGCTTCATAAAAATATAAACAACAATTGAGAAGATAAGTGCACCGAACGTTGTACCGAGCGTTTGACTATACGGTCCCCCGCCCAGTTTCACGTTAAATAGCACAATACTCCCCCAAAATATAGCTGGTAAAATCGCTAAAAGTATATCCATCGCTCATTACCTTTCTCTACAAAATGTCATAGGTTACCGCTCTAAATCATTAGAGTGAGCTTTTATTTTTTCGTTTTTTCGTGCACAAATCTTTTCTACAATAGCGCCAGAAACATTCTTTTCTCGCTCCACTTTCTTTATCTTTACGTGATCTAAATTATCTTCCAAAGTAAGTGTAACTTTATCATTCGGCGGATTATGTGCACCTTGAAACGTAAGAAATTGTAGCGTAATTTCAAATCTAGGAACGAACTCATCTTTCTTACCGAGACGTTTTATATTTATAACTGAATCACATTCATATTGATCTTCCGTTGCTTGCCTAATAACTGAATAGTACCTATTCAGTAACGCACTTTCTAAAAGCTGTTCCGTCGATTCTTTGGCAAAAGAATTACTTGGAGAAAAGAAAAAAACAGAACATATCATTGAAATCATTACACATATCTTTTTCATAACTTCCTCCTTTTCCTATAAGATAGTGTTCTCCAAAATGCCATAAAAAAACGACTTTCCCTATTTAGGAAAGTCGTTTTTTATAGCAAAAATCCAATATTAACCACCGCTCACTGGTGGTATCAACGCAACAACATCACCAGATTGTATCGTATCATCTTCGTTCGCGTACTCTTCATTAATTGCAACCATAATTGGTGCTGACACTGGTACATTATATTCTTTCGCAACAATATCTTTCAATTGTGCAACCGTAATATTTTCTTTCTCTATTTGTAATTCACTCGTCCCTGCTTCTTCTTGCAAGTTCGCAAATAACAATACTCGAATCATATTTATAACCCCTTCCCAGGCTCTCCTGCTGGATATGGTGTTTTTTCTAATTGGTCACCAATCCATGAGTCACCATCTTCCCAAAACTCCTTTTTCCAAATCGGAACAATTTGCTTAATACGCTCCATAATATATTCATTCGCTTCATAAGCCTCTTTGCGATGAGGCGTTGATACAGCCACAACAACCGCTATATCAGAAATTTGCAGCGTGCCGATGCGATGTGTAATTGCAACATGTGTACCGGGCCACTTCTCCTTCACTTCTGACCCAATTTTCTGTAGCATCTTTTCTGCCATCGTCTTATAAGCTACATACTCTAAGTATAGTGTACGACGCCCTTTCGTAAACTCCCTAACTGTTCCGATAAATGTTGTGACAGCACCACATTCACGGCGAACTACTTTCTTTGCCACCTCTTCAATCGAGATTTCTGTATCAATTACTTCATAATACGTATTTATCATTTTGCACCCCTAACCGTTTGTAAAAACCAGTCTATATACAATTTTTCTTCTGTTATATGAAATACTTTATATTCTTCTCGTACATTTGACGGAGCATCATACCACGTAATAACCGCCGCTATATTTTCTACCTTATGTAAAAGTTCAGCGTCTTCTGCAGAACGAAGTAACACTATTTTTGGATATTCCTCAGCTTTATAGCCCTCTATTAAAATCGTATCCACTTCAAAAAATTCGTACAAGCGAATAATTTCTTGCAAGGACCATTCATCTCGTAAAGAGGACAGAGATAGTAATCCAGCGCCTTCTACACTACTTACTACAGCACCAGCTTTTCGGTGTCTTTCACTATCTTTTTGCGCTACTTCAGGAAAGCCCCCGTGACCATGATGTTTAATTGTAGCAACCTTTATTTCTCTTTCAGCTAATGCATGTACCATCTTCTCTACAAGTGTTGTTTTCCCGCTATTTTGATACCCTACTATTTGTAAGATTGAAGAGGCTTTGCCCACGGCCAATCACTTCCCTCAGAGCATTCTAACAATAATACAGACACTTTCATTCCTGCTTCAAATCCTCTCGTCCCTCCAGGCAGCACGATAAAAGCATTTGCATCCGCAAGTGAAGAGACCGCACTCGACTTATCTAAACCGACCGGGGCCACTTGTAGTGCCCCATTAACAATGCTCGCTTTCGCTCTTACAAAACGAGTAAACGGATTTGGTTTCGGAAAATCTTTTTGCAAAATAGCGTCTGTCCTATATATGTGAGGTTCCTTCGCATGCAAATACGTTTTCATAATTGGATACACAAATAATTCGAAACCTACATAACAAGCTGACGGATTACCTGATAAACCGAAGAGTAGCTTTCCATCAACTTCAGCTACTGTCGTTACACTCCCCGGTCTCATCGCTATTTTATTAAAGAGTACATTCGCCTGTAGCCTTTCATAAATAGCTGGTAAATAGTCGTAATCCCCTACTGAAACACCGCCCGTTGTAATTAAAATATCAACCTCATCCATCGCTGATTTAACAGCTGTAAAACATGCATCTAACTCATCTGCAAGTTGTCCATAGTAACGCACTTTTCCGCCAGCTTTCATAATTTGAGCGGCAATCATATAAGAGTTACTATTTCTAATTTTCCCTGGCTCTAACGCCTCATGCACTTCTAGTAATTCGCTTCCTGTCGTTACAATACCGACAACAGGCTGTTTTACAACTTTCACAGTGCTATATCCAAACGTCGCTAATAATGCGGAAACACCTGGATTGATTACAACACCTTTCTTAACAAGGACATGATTTTGTTTTATATCTTCTCCTTTAAATGACACATTGTCACCGTTTTGGAAAGGGCGTTTCAACTTCATATATGTACTTTCTTTCCTCTCGCATCCTTCCGTCAGTTCTAGCATTACGACTGCATTGCAATCTTCTGGAATAGCTGCTCCTGTCATAATACGAACCGCCTGAAAAGCCCCTACTTCTTCTGTAAAAACAGAACCTGCTCCGATCTCTCCTATTACTTCAAATTCAACCGGATGCTCTTGACTTGCGTCTTTCGTATCTTCTGCTCGAATTGCGAAACCATCGTAAGGAGAACGATCAAAGTGAGGAACGTCGTGATCTGAGACAACATCCTCCCCAAGAATCCTCCCGTAACTTTCTGTAATAGAAACTTCTTCTACTTCACCATGCTTAGCGTATTTCATAACCCGTTCTACTGCCTCAGCAACTTGAATCGGGATTCGTTTTTCTACCATTGTTTCTCACCTCATATTTGCAAAATATCTAATCTCGATTACACTTTATATATTAAATCGCAATTACTTCAAGGAGGAATTCCATGTCTTCATTCACACATTTCAACGACCAAGGACGCGCTAAAATGGTTGATATAAGTGACAAAAAAATAACCGTTCGAACAGCAATAGCACGCTCTAGCATTCTCGTTGCGAAAGAAATTTTTGATAAAATCTCACACAACGAAATTGGTAAAGGTGACGTATTGGCCGTCGCACAAATCGCAGGCATTATGGCTGCAAAACGTACTTCTGATATTATCCCAATGTGCCATCCTTTATTATTAAAAGGTGTTGACGTCTCTTTCGATTGGAAACAGTCAGAAGAACAATATCGACTACTTATTGAAGTAAAAGTTAAAACAGAAGGTAGTACCGGCGTTGAGATGGAAGCTTTAACAGCTGCTTCCGCTACCGCCCTTACTGTATATGACATGTGTAAAGCCGTTGATAAGGGTATGATTATTGGCGAAACGTACTTACTTGAAAAAACGGGCGGAAAAAATGGAGATTATATTAGAAATTCTTAATCCTACCTTTTCCATTTGAACCTAAAGGATTCCCCTTTAGGTTCAACCTATATATCTTGTATATAGTCGTTTCGCAACATTCATATCATTTGTACCATGAATAAACGCCCTGCCATCTGTAAATAAAACAAAACGATATTCTTCCACTGGAAATGATAATAAATACGGCGTTGCTTTTACATCCACACTTTTTTGTAAGCGCTTTTTAATTTCTTCTAAATTAAAACCCTGACGCACACCTGGACGGATTTGAACTGTATTTCGCCCACATAATACTTCTGTTTTCGTTTGTGCTTCAAATGTTAAACTCGGATATGTACGTAATTTTCCACAAGATAAACATGTATCCTTTTTCTGCCTATTCACTTTAAATGCCATCTGTTGATTATTCCAAAGATCAAATGATAGCATCGTTTCACGAAGTGCCTCAAAATCTTCTACTAATATTTTCAAGGCTTCCGTTATTTGATGTGCAACTACTAATTGCACTGCTGGCTGTATAATACCGGCCGTATCACATGTCGCTCCGCTCGCCGGATGTTCCATTAAACATCGAAAACACGGCGTTTTCCCTGGCAAGATTGTATAAGTTACTCCGTAACTTCCAACGCATCCTCCGTATATCCACGGAACCTTATACATCTGAGATATGTCATTAATAAGAAGGCGCGTTTCAAAATTATCTGTCGCATCTAATATTAAATCTACCCCTTTAATTAACTCTTCCATTTCTTGCACCGTTACATCAGTCACAACCGGTACAATTTCTACTTCGGAATTAATTGCCTTTAAATGTTCTGCTGCCGCAATTGCTTTCGGCTTATAATGCTTTGCATCTTCTTCTGTATATAATTGTTGCCTTTGTAAATTACTCCATTCTACATAATCACGATCAGCAATTGTTATTTTTCCTACACCTGCTCTAACAATTGCTTCTGCATTCGCTGCTCCAAGCGCACCAGCACCGATGACGAGCACGTGCTTCCTTCTTATTTTCCGTTGCCCTTCTTCCCCAACACCAGAAAATAACATTTGTCTTGAATATCGCTCTTGCATACGACATCCCCCTTTCTTATCCTCCTATATAAGACATTTCAATTTTCGGACGATTTTTCGCACTTTCTTCGGTCCGTTCATCTGAATATCGATCTTTTCTATTCTCCCATACATCTTGTATAGCTTTTAATAACTCATTATCTGAAAGGTTTTCCCTCAGAAGTTTCCTTAAATCCATTCCTTCTGTCGCAAACAAGCAAGTATAAAACTTTCCATCTGCTGAAATTCTTGCTCTCGTACAAGAAGAACAAAATGACTCAGAAACAGAGGTAATAAAACCAACCTCTACATTCGTTCCAACGTATCGATACCGCTTCGCAACCTCACCAAAATAATGAGCTTCAGCCGGCTCAATTGGATATACTCGATGAATTATGTCAATCAATTCTCGTTTCGTAATAACTTGATCAAAATTCCACCCATTCGTACTGCCAACATCCATAAACTCAATAAATCTAAGTGAAATTCCTTGTTCTTTGAAATACGCAGCCATCGGAAGTACTTGATGATCATTCATCCCTTTTTTCACAACCATATTTACCTTCACTTCAAGGCCTGCTTCTTTCGCTGCCATAATTCCTTTTAACACTGGCTTCGTATTCATATTCCGGCCATTAATTGCACGGAATACATTATCATCTATCGCATCCAAACTAACATTTACTCGGTGTAACCCAGCTTCTTTTAACGCCTTCGCTTGTTTCGTTAAATGAATCGCATTTGTCGTTAATCCTAGATCTACTAAACCGTCAATTTTCACGAGACGTTCGATAAGTTTTGTTAAGTCCTTACGGAGCAATGGCTCACCGCCAGTAAGTCTAATTTTCCGTACACCGATGCTAACAAATACTTTTGCTAATCGCTCGATTTCATCAAATGTCAGTAAAAACTCATCTTTCAAAAAAGCATAATCAGGACCAAACACTTCCGCTGGCATACAATACGTACACCGTAAATTACAACGATCAATGACAGAGATGCGCAAATCTTGAAGTGGGCGTCCGAAAAAATCTTTAACCTTCTCCTGCATCGCCACTCTCCCTTTCTGCCAAACTTATATCTATCTTCATTCTATTATAATATATTTTCGAACTGCGATGTTTTTGCTCAAACAAATAAAAAGCCTTGAAGCATAAAAGCTTCAAGGCTCCCTTTTTTATTAACTTAAGCGAATAATTGTTAATACCGCTCCTGGTGTAGTCGTTGACAATGTCGCAATAGCAATTAAACCAAATAATTGTAAACTTATAGTCGCTCCTGCTGGAATATTTGAAATAACCGTAGCACTAAAAGCAGTTGTAGCTATTGCTGGTGAATTAACAGTTCCAGACAAAGCAGTTCCATTAACAATAATTTGCGAACTTACTAATAGCGAAGCAGTTATATTAATTGTATATGAAATATAGTAATTGCCTGCATTTGCAACTGTAAATACCGTATTAGCACCATTTACCGTAATTCCCGGTCCAATATTTTGGTTATTTGGTAAAGGAACATTCGTCCCCCCTAAAAGAACCGATATAGCTGTTCCAGATGTATTATTAGCAAAAGCATACGTAGCCGTTGTACTAACTCCAGTCGTTCCCGTACTCCCTGTTGACCCGGTGCCTCCTGTTGGTCCCGTACTTCCTGTCGGGCCTGTGCTTCCCGTTGCTCCCGTGTTTCCCGTTGGACCCGTACTTCCTGTGACTCCCGTATTTCCTGTCGGACCCGTCGCTCCCGTACTTCCCGTACTTCCCGTACTTCCCGTTGCTCCTGTACTTCCCGTCGCTCCCGTACTTCCCGTTGCTCCTGTACTTCCCGTTGCTCCTGTACTTCCCGTCGGACCTGTGCTTCCCGTCGCTCCCGTGTTTCCTGTTGGTCCCGTACTTCCCGTTGGGCCGGTGCTTCCCGTCGCTCCTGTGCTTCCCGTTGCTCCCGTACTTCCGGTTACTCCTGTACTTCCGGTTACTCCTGTATTTCCGGTCGGACCTGTCACTCCTGTCGGTCCCGTACTTCCCGTTGCTCCTGTACTTCCCGTCGGACCTGTGCTTCCCGTCGGACCTGTGCTTCCCGTCGCTCCCGTACTTCCGGTTACTCCTGTACTTCCGGTTACTCCTGTATTTCCGGTCGGACCTGTCACTCCTGTCGGTCCCGTACTTCCCGTGGCTCCTGTACTTCCCGTCGGACCTGTGCTTCCTGTGGCTCCTGTATTTCCAGTTACTCCCGTACTTCCGGTTGCTCCTGTATTTCCGGTCGGACCTGTGACTCCTGTTGGGCCTGTATTTCCAGTTGCTCCCGTGCTTCCTGTCGCTCCTGTATTTCCAGTCGGACCTGTATCTCCCGTACTTCCGGTTGCTCCTGTATTTCCGGTCGGACCTGTGACTCCTGTTGGGCCTGTATTTCCAGTTGCTCCCGTGCTTCCTGTCGCTCCTGTATTTCCAGTCGGACCT